>NZ_CP095045.1:3300000-3562128 GCF_022919155.1 Leucobacter allii | reverse complement strand
GCGAGAAGATCGCCGCGCTCAGGCGGTAGTCGCCGCCGGTCTCGGGCGGCGGTTCCGTCAGCGCACCGGGATCCATCGCGAACCCGATCCCGATCCCGACGACATTCATCGCGATGACGCCGAGCAGCGCGGCCCCGAGGAGCCGGGCGAAGAAGCCCCAGCGGATCCGCCCGGCCACCGACCACACCCGACCGACCGGGCGCATGCCCATCGAGAGCACGGCGAGCACGACCGAGGGGATCATGACGATGATCGACAGCATGCTCAGCAGCACCGAGAGCGGGCGCTGGGTGTCGAGCGCCGCATTCGGATCCGCGGCGACGTCGGTGAGGTACTCCGGGTCGAAGGCGAGCAGCAACGGGATCATGGCCACGGTCACGACGACCGTGAAGACGCCGAAGTACACGCCCGCCAGCAGCAGCAGGAGGAGCGGCTTCCACCAGCGGTAGTTCGCCGTGCCGCGGAGGAGGCGGTGGTAGGCGAGCGGCTCCGTCTCCACGGTGCGGAGGGTCGGCTGCGGTCGCGCCCACGCCCATTCCGCGGGAACCTGCGGGGCGGGCGCGGCTGCCGGGGACCCGGCGGCGGGAACCTGGGGATCGGGGGTGCCCGGCGTCTGCTCCGGTCCGGTGCTCGTCATGCGGGTGTCCTTCCGTTCGTCAGGCGGTGCCGCCCGGGTCGCCCCGGGGCGGTCCGCTCGGGATCCTCCGGTCGCTCGACCGAGTCAGGATCCGGGCTCCGGGTCCGGGCTCCGGGTCCGCGTCCCCCGGAGGATCCCGGGGCGCGCGAGCCCGCGGGGCTCAGGCCCCGCGAAGCCGAGCCGCGAGCGTCGCCCCCAGCTCGGCGAGGGGGATCCGCTCCTGCTGCATCGTGTCGCGGTCGCGCACGGTCACCGCCTGGTCGTCGAGCGAATCGAAGTCGACGGTGACGCAGAAGGGGGTGCCGATCTCGTCCTGGCGGCGGTAGCGGCGGCCGATCGCGCCGGAATCGTCGAAGTCGACGTTCCACTCCTCGCGCAGCTCCTGGGCGAGCTCGCGGGCGAGCGGCGACAGCTTCTCGTTGCGGCTGAGCGGCAGCACGGCGACCTTCACCGGGGCGAGCCGCGGGTCGAGCGCGAGGAGCGTGCGGGTGTCGGTGCCGCCCTTCGCGTTCGGCACCTCCTCCTCGCGGTAGGCGTCGACGAGGAATGCCATCAGCGAGCGGGTCAGGCCCGCGGCGGGCTCGATGACGTACGGCGTGTAGCGCTCGTTCTTGTTCTGGTCGAAGAAGCTCAGGTCCTTGCCCGAGTGCTTCGCGTGCGTCGACAGGTCGAAGTCGGTGCGGTTCGCGATGCCCTCGAGCTCGCCCCACTCGCCGCCGGTGAAGCCGAAGCGGTACTCGATGTCGGCGGTGCGCTTCGAGTAGTGGGAGAGCTTCTCCGCCGGATGCTCGTAAAAGCGGAGGTTCTCGGGATCGATGCCGAGGTCGGTGTACCACCGCATGCGCTCGTGCATCCAGTACTCCTGCCACTCCTCATCGGTGCCCGGCTCGACGAAGAACTCCATCTCCATCTGCTCGAACTCGCGGGTGCGGAAGATGAAGTTGCCCGGCGTGATCTCGTTGCGGAAGCTCTTGCCGATCTGGCCGATGCCGAACGGGGGCTTCATGCGGGCGGACTGCAGCACGTTCGCGAAGTTCACGAAGATGCCCTGCGCGGTCTCGGGGCGGAGGTAGTGCATGCCCGCCTCGTCGTCGACGGGGCCGAGGTAGGTCTTGAGCAGACCCGAGAAGGCGCGTGGCTCCGTCCACTGGCCGCGGGTGCCGCAGTTCGTGCAGACGATCTCGGCGAGGCCGCCCTCGGGCGCCCGGCCCTTCTTCTCCTCGAAGGCCTCGATGAGGTGATCCTCGCGGTAGCGCTTGTGGCACTGGAGGCACTCGACGAGCGGGTCGCTGAAGACCTCGACGTGCCCGGAGGCCTCCCAGACCTGCTTCGGCAGGATCACGCTGGAGTCGATGCCGACGACGTCGTCGCGCTTCTGGACCATCGACTTCCACCACTGGCGCTTGATGTTCTCCTTCAGCGCCGTGCCGAGGGGGCCGTAGTCCCAGGCCGAGCGCGAGCCGCCGTAGATCTCACCCGCCTGGAAGACGAAGCCGCGGTGGCGGGCGAGGGCGATGACCTTGTCGAGGCGGGACTGTTCAGCCATGTTCGGGTTCACTCCAAGGGGCAAGCGGGGATCTTGGGACCGTCGGCGCCCGGCGTCGACGGCATACCCGGCCAGTCTACCGGCCGCCCTCCGATAGGCTCCTCATGGCGCCGCGACCGGCCGCGGCGGAGAGGGGACCCCGTGACGGAACGACGCGACTCCGCCGTCATCGCGCAGCAGCTGCAGCACCGCTCCGTGCGGCGCTATCTCGACGCCCCGGTGAGCGATGCGCAGCTCGAGCGCATCGTGCACGCCGCGCAGCGCGCCTCGACCTCCTCGAACTTGCAGGTCGTGAGCGTCGTGGCGGTGCGGGATCGGGAGCGCAAGCGCCGCATCTCCCGGGCCATCGGCGGGCGCAGCTACGTGGAGGAGGCGCCCGTCTTCCTCGTGTGGATCGCCGACCTCGCCCGCAACGCGGCGGTGATGCGGGCCGGCGGAGCCGAGCCGGAGACCCTCGGTCTCATCGAGAACACCCTCATCGGCGCCGTCGACGTCGGCATCGCCGCGCAGAATGCGCTGCTGGCCGCGGAATCGCTCGGACTCGGCGGGGTGTTCGTGGGATCGGTGCGCAACAATCCCGAGGCCGTGAGCGCCGAGCTCGGGCTCCCCCGCCACGCCTTCCCCGTCGTGGGCATGGCGCTCGGTGTCCCCGATCCCGAGGAGGGCACTGGCGTGAAGCCGCGGCTGCCGCTCGCGGGCGTGCTGCACCGCGAGCGCTACGACGATCGCGCCTGGCGCCCGGCCGCGGAGGAGTACGAGGCGGACTACGAACGCTACTTCGCTACCCAGGGCACGCCTGGCCGGAGCTGGGCGCGCACGGTCATCGGCAGGCTCGCGACCGCCGCCGGTCTCCACGGCCGCCACACGATGCGCGCCTCGCTGCGCGCGCAGGGGTACGACTCGGAGTAGCGGCGCGGCGCGTCAGGTGGGCCGCCGCGGGGTGGAGCGCCGCGGGGGCGGCGTCGGCGCGGTGCTCGCCGCGCTCAGGCCTCCGCGCCGAGCACGAGGTTCTCGGGGGTTTCCCCGGCCCGCATCCGATCGATCTGGCGGCGGATCAGCGCCGCCATGCGCGGGAGCATCGCACTGGAGTCGCCGCCGACGTGGGGCGAGACGAGGGTGTTCGGGCAGTCCCAGAGCGGGTGGTCCTCGGGGAGCGGCTCGGGATCCGTGACGTCGAGGGCGGCGCGGAGGCGACCGGCTCGGAGCTCCGCCACGAGCGCGTCCGTGTCGACGACGGGCCCGCGGGCCACGTTGACGACGAGCGCGCCGTCGGGCAGCTGCGCGAGGGCTTCCCCGTCGAGCAGCCCTCGGGTATCGCCCGTGAGCGGTACCGCGAGGAACACGATCTCGGCCGCGGCGAGGCGCGCGTGAAGCTCATCGAGGCCGTGCACGTGCACGGTCTCGCCGGCCGGATTCGTCGTCTCGCGGAACGTGCGGGCGAGACGGGTGATCTCGACCTCGAATCCGGCGAGGCGCGCCTCGATCGCCCGAGCCACGCCGCCGTAGCCGACGAGCAGCACGCGACGATCCGCGAGGCTCGGGAAGGATCGCAGCTGCCAGCGGTGCGCGTCGCCGGCGCGCACGAACTCCGGGATGCCGCGCTGGGCGGCGAGCGCGAGGCCGAGCGCGAGTTCGGCCGTCGAGGTCTCGTGCACGGTCGTCGCGTTCGCGAACGGGATCCCCTCGGGCAGGTGCTTCTCGACGCCGTTGTAGCCGATCGACTGCCACTGCACGAGGCCGACCTCGACCTCGGCGAGCTGCGCGAGGCGCCGGTTGCCTCCCCAGTAGGGCGGCACGACGATGTCGATACGCGCGCGAGGGGCCGGCCCCTCGAGCTCCCACTCGATGAACTCGACGCCGGGCACCTCCCCGAGGGCTTCGCGGAGTCCTTCGGCGGGGAGGGAGACGACGAGCTCGGGCATGGCTCGAGTCTAGCCGCGCGCGTGCTTCCCCTCCCCGCGCCGCCCTCCACCTCCCCGAGCCTGCGCCGCGCTCAGTCTGCGTCGCCCTCGTCGCCCTCGTCACCCTCGCCATCCTCGTCGCACTCGCCACCCTCGCCGCCCTTGTCACCCCTGTCACCCTCGCCGCCCTTGTCACCCCTGTCACCCTCGCCCCCCTTGTCAGCCTCGCCCCCCTTGTCCCCCTCGCCACCCCTGTCACCCTTGTCACCCCTTGCTACCCCTGTCACCCTCGCCACCCCTGTCACCCTCGCCACCCCTCGCGGATGACTCGTTGCGGGGTTTCCCGGGGGGATGAGCCCAGATTGCGTTACTTTCACGCCCGAGAGCACCGAGCCGGGGTGGGAGGGAGGGGGAGGCGAGGACGGGAGGACGGGAGGACGGGGGACGGGAGGACGGGGGGACGGGAGGACGGGGACGGGAAGACGGGGAGAGGAGAGGGCTCAGCGGCCATGAGGCGAGCACGCACGACGCCGGGGCGTAGCATCGGAGCGTGAAGATCCGGACGACGCGCGCGCTCCGGCGGAACGCGCGCGCCGCCGCCGTCATCGTCGCGATCCTCGGCGCTGCCGGATGCGCGGCAGGGGGCCCGACCGCAGCGATGGATGATGGCCCGGCTCCCCGCGGATCCTCCGCGACGACGGCACCACCCGGCTCGGAGACCCACGAGCGCAACGAGACCCGGGCGATCCCGGTGTTTCCCGCGGGCGCCGTCCCCGACTACCAGCTCGGCGGCGCCTACGCGCCGGATCCCAAGGTCGGGATCCTGGCCCGCGATCGCACCGCGGAGCCCGATCCCGAGCGGTTCTCCATCTGCTACGTGAACGGCTTCCAGACCCAGCCGGGCGAGCTCGGCGACTGGCCCGAGGACCTCATCCTGCGCGGGCCCGAGGGCCCCGTCTTCGATCCCGAGTGGCCCGACGAGGCCCTGCTCGACACCTCGACGGCGGCGCAGCGGGAGCGGATCCTCGCGATCGTCGGGCCGTGGATCGCCGGCTGCGCGGACGCGGGCTTCGCCGCCGTCGAGTTCGACAATCTCGACAGCTACACCCGCTCCGGCGGGGCCCTGGATCTCGAGGACGCCCTCGCCCTCGCCGGCGCCTACGCGGATGCAGCGCACGCCGCGGGGCTCGCCGCCGGGCAGAAGAACGCCGCCGAGGATGCCGAGCGGCTGCGCGCGGAGGCCGGCTTCGACTTCGCGGTGGCGGAGGAGTGCGCCGCCTACGCCGAGTGCGGGGCCTACGCCGCCGTCTACGGGGACCGGATGATCGACATCGAGTACGCGGATCGGCTGCCGCGCTCCTTCGCCCGGATGTGCGCCGACCCGGCGTCGCCGACCTCGATGGTGCTGCGGGATCGGGAGCTCGCCCGGCCGGGGGACGCGGACTACGTGTTCGAGGTCTGCGGCTGAGCGGCGGCACCCGGCGCGCGGCCCGCCCGGCCCGCGGAACGCGCGGTCGCGAAGAGCCCGCCCACCCGCGCCGCGGCGTCCTCGATGAGCGACTCGGCGTCGGTCTGCAGCCGGGCGAGCGACGCCGGTCCGTCGGCGATGGTGAACGCCGCCGCGACGCCGGCGGCGCGGGACTCGGCGGCCGTGATCCCGAGCGCGCCGGCGATGACCACGACGGGCGCGCGGCCCGCCGTCTCCGCGAGCAGCCGGGAGACGACCTTGCCGTCCAGGGACGATGCGTCGAAGCGCCCTTCGCCGGTGACGACGAGATCCGCGTCCGCGAGCGCCGCGCGCAGGCCGACCGCGTCGGCGACGAGCGCCGATCCGGGCAGCAGCTCCGCCCCGAGGAGCGCCGCTGGCCCGAGGGCGAGCCCGCCCGCCGCTCCGAGCCCCGCCCGCGCGCGGAGCTCGGCGGCATCGACCCCCGCGAGGGCAGCGAACGCGTCGGCGAGACGACCGAGCCCCGCGTCGATCGCGGCGACCTCGGCGGCGTCCGCGCCCTTCTGCGGGCCGAAGACCGCCGCAGCGCCGCGCGGGCCCGTCAGCGGGTGGTCGACATCGCAGGCGATGCGCCAGCGGAGGGCCGCGGCGCGCGGATCGAGCCCCGTCGCATCGATCTCGTGCAGTGCCGCGAGGCCGCGCGCGCCCGGCGCGATCTCGTCGCCTCGGCGGTCGAGGAACCGGACCCCGAGCTCGCGCAGCATCCCGGTGCCGCCGTCGCTCGTCGCGGATCCGCCGATGCCGAGCAGGAGTTCCCCGGCCCCCGCGCCGAGGGCCGCGCGCACGAGCACGCCGACGCCCGCGCTGTCGGCGTCGAGCGGGCGCGGCGGAAGGTCGGCCACTGCGGGCAGGCCGTTCGCATCGGCGGCCTCGACGATGGCGCGCAGCGGGTCGGACGCCGCGGCGCCCCGCACGCCGATCCCGATCCGCCCCGTGCGCGGCCGCCCCAGCGCGTCGCGCGTCGCGACCTCGTGGATGCTCCCACCCCAGGCCGCGACGAGCGCGTCGAGCGTGCCCTCTCCGCCGTCGGCCAGCGGCAGCTCGCGGACGACCGTCTCCGCGCCGAGCGCTGCGCGGAGGCCGCCGGCCATGGCGCGCGCCGCCTGCGACGAGGTGCAGCTGCCCTTGAAGGAGTCGGGCGCGACGACGACGATCGTGCGCGGGGCGGGCGCGGGTGCGGTCATGCGCTTCAGAATACGCGGCGCCAGGCCGGGGCGCCGCGCCTGCTTCGGTCCTCCTCCGCCTCCTCCCCCGTCTCCGGCCCCGGGATCCGCCCCCGCGATCCGCCCCCGGGATTCGCCCCCGGGATCCGGGTCGCTGCGGCAGGGTGAGCGTGATGCGTACCCTGCCGCAGCGACCCGGACCTGAAGTGAGGGTGGCGGGAACTGTCGAACGAGGTCGCGGAGACGTAGGAGGGCGAACGGAGCGGAGCGGGCGAACGCGGCGGAACGGGCGAACGCTGCGGAACGGGCGAACGCGGCGCGGCTGGCGAGCGGGAGCGGGAGCGAGAGCGAGAGCGGAAGCGAGAGCGGGACGGGATCCCGAACACACGAAGAACGCCCGGTCGGAAGGTATTCCGACCGGGCGTTCGGTGGTGGCGGGTGAGGGATTCGAACCCCCGTAGGCAGTGCCAGCTGGATTGACCACGGATTTACCTGGCCCTACTTCGGGCTACCTCCCCATACGTTGCCTCAATTCATTAGGCGGAGGTAGGTCCAAGTAATAGGGCATGCCGCAGACTAAACGCAGACCAGGGGCCCCGTTGTCGGCGGTCCCGCTTACTCTCCCCGCATGAGCACAAGAACCGAAGAGCAGGCCTTCGCCGCCATCGTCAACGGCGAGCACACCCCCGTCGACCAGCCCGCAGCCATCCACACACCAGCCCGGCCTGGACGCCCCTACTACTTCAGGATCGCGGCAACCCGGACCAGCGCTGCAGCACACTTCAACTCGCCCCTGTTCCGAGGGGATGCTCTCGTGCTCTCCGGGAGCGCGTGGAAGGCAGGCACCCGGGAACGGATCTCGATCCCCGAAGACCCCCTCGTGGATGAGATCGCGAACCTCATCGGATTCGACCTCTACTCGAAGATGCTGCCCCAGCGGCGAACTGATGCCAGCTTCGGCACCGCAACGTGGCATTTCGTCATCCTGGTAGATGACGGCACGGCGTACCTGCCTGGCCCTATGCAGGTTTCGGTCATGAACGAGCGGAACGAGGAGAGTAGCCGGGTGATGCGATCGCTCACCCTCTAGCCGTACCCTGTCTTCATGCCTCCGACGTCGTGGATCTGCATCGCCTGCGGTGGTCCCGCCGAGCGTGTCGGGGGCACCGTGCGCTGCAGCGACCCCGGGTGCGGGGTGGTTAGGATCCTGCCGGCGCTCCCGGAGAAGCTTCCTTGGGAGTGATCCGGGGATAGTGAGGCTTCGACCCCGGCAAATCGCGCTAGGCAGCCAGTAGTATTCCTCTATTGGCTGCATAGAGACGAGTCTTGATTGATCGAGAAGTTACTAGAGCAAGTTGTCGATGCGAACATCTGGCTGGTGCTCCTTGGGGTGCTCGGGGTTATCGTCGGCTCGTCAGCCCTCACTATGTGGATTCAAAAGCTGGCCGAGTCCCGCGAACAAGGCAAGATTTTCAAGCGGAGCGCAAGAAGTGGGGCTCTAGATGCCGCTGGAATTGCCTACGTAGAGTACATGCGCTATCAGACCTCTGACGACCCTGAAAAGGACATCGTCATCGCAACGACGCAGGCGAAAGTCTACGGAGAGATCGCCCGGGCTGGCGACACGAAGCTCCTTGACAAAGCAAGAGCCTTCATCCAGATAGCTGAAAGGTATGCGGCCGCAGACCCCGAAACGAGCGCCGAAGCCTACGACGCCGCCTTTGATTCACTTATCGACGAAATCGTAAGGTCAACGCCTTCTTAAGCAGAGATTCCGACAAGAACCCTGACGTCCAAATTAGCGCCCTCAGCCTCCAGGGACGCCGCAAACCGCTCGGACGCCCCGAGCAACCGGATTTCCTGCACACCGCGCTTGTGAAGTTCTTCAACAAACGCATTCACAAAAGAGGGAGTTGCGGTCTTCACTGCTCGAGCCGCAACTTCAACTGAGCGGGAGACTTCATTGGAAAAACCCGCACCGGCAACAATAGCCTCTGCCTTTTCCCGCGTGCCGAGCAGTCGCGGGAGAACGATCGTTGTCATTCTGACCTCCACTGAACTCTTTAGTATAATTCTACGGCCTAACGTCCGTGGATTCCATACCGGGAGCGGATGCATCCTTCGAGCACGGTTCCTGGCACATAATCCCCCACTCTATGACTCGCTGGCTTTTCCTCCGGGTCGTTAAATGTCTTCGTGACCGTACCCGACGTAACTGAGACCCAGCCGCCGTGACTAGTCACGATATGACGAACCTCACTTAGCCCGAGGCCGCGGGTTTCCTTTCCTGTGCCCGAAATCCCCTTGGTCATTGCCAGATCTATCGCTTCGGCATCATCCGACGGAGAGTGTGCAGCGGCTAACGAAGCACGATATCCCATCCCTGAATCGGCAATTGCAAACCTGTACCGCCCGACTTTCGGGTAAAACTGGGCTGCAACGAAACCCTGGTTCTTTCCCGAGTGTTGGTAGACATTCTGTCCAGCCTCAAACAGGCAGTCACGCAGACCATCCGTCGCCGCTTCATCCCGAACGTGCAAACCAACCTGCTCCGCCAGCGCTTCAAGCCCTTCAGGGCCTCGGAAGTCCTGCAACTCGAGGATGCGCTCGGGGATGTGGTTACTTGAGATCGTCGGGAAGCCGCGCGCATCACTGCCAAGTCGACCAAGCATTTCGGGAAGCTGAAGTCTGGAGGCATACACCGCGGCGTCACTGGTTGCGGGCGGCAGAACTACTACAGAGATACCGAACTCACAAAACAGCGCAACTCGGGAGGTGAGAGAAACAGCAAACGCTGGGTCGATGAATGTAACCCAGGAGAGATCGAAGACAACACTTTCATTGTCCACCTCTCGGATCCGTGGCATCGAGTGAGGGCTGCTTCCTCGAATTGCAAACTCCTGCATCCGACGTACCTCGAGATTGGGATCTGATGGACCACCCCACCCTATCTCGAAACAGGCAATAACCTTTGATTCAAAGCAGGGGAACCCTCAGACGCCTCCATTCGACCACAGAGTATTATTCGAACATAGTTTCGAATGGAGGTGGGCTGATGCCAAGCTATCGAGCAGGCGGAAGCGAGCGGAAACGCATGCCGTACATCCAGATCGAGACCGATCTCTGGGCCGTCATGCGCGACCCGGAAGAGCACCCCGTGGCGATGATCCAGTGCATCATGGATCGGCAGCAGCTCGCGAAATTCCTCGTCCTCACATGGCACCCCGAACCCCACAGGCGTCGGCTCGTCGCCATGTACGACAGTCTCGAGGAAGCCAACAGGTCCGTGAGGTGGCCGACGAACCACCAGACCGGCCGCGAAAACCACCGCGGGCCCGGATCACCGCACGAGAACAACCGCGGCCGAGCGACCACTTAGGCGGGTTCGATGAGCTCTGACCCGTCGCCGCGCAGCGGCTTCACAGCGTACTCGCGGAGGTGCTCTGAGATCGGCACCGACGCCTCCGACACCGCATCCAGCAAGAGCTTGTCACCTTCGGTTTCGGGGTCGAGCCAGTCGGCCAGTAGCTCGTCGCTCATGAAGACCGGCATCCGATCATGCAACGTCTGCAAGATGCCAGCGGATGCGCGAGTAAGTATCGTCGCAGTGAGATGCCAGCCCTCGTCATCCCCAGCATCGGGCTCGTGCCACCAGGAGTAGAGGCCTGCCATGGGGAGGATCGGGTCAGGACCGAAGATCGCATGCGGGGTCCGGCTCGACTTCGGTCCGGTCCACTCGTAGAAGCCCGTGACGGGGATGATGCAGCGCCGCGACTTCACCGAGGCCTTGAACGAAGCCTTCTCCGACGCGGTCTCGCTTCGCGCGTTAAACGTCGGGAAGCGCGTCTTGAGCTCCTTCGACCAGACCGGGACGAGAGACCAGAACGCGTACTCGAAACGGGGATCGCCTGACTTGTGGTCCGTGAACGCGATCGGCAACGGCTGTGTCGGCTTCACGTTCCAGGATGGCTCATACCCAGCCGGCCGGCCCGTCAACCAGCGCGCGAGCTCGCGCCCGCCAGCCACATTCATGTTCTCGTCGTAGTCCACGATGACTCTCCCACACATGACCACAGAGTACGCGCGCCTGGAGACACACGAAAAGGCCCCCTCCCGGACCGAAGTCCAGGAGGGGGCAGGGGGCGCGTCAGTCCGCGCTGTGGCGGGGCTCGTACGTGGGATCGGTCGGGTAGCCGAGGAACCACCCCACCCACGCCCAGCGCGTCGACAGTGCACGGATGAGCGCGTAGTAGGCGGCGGTGCATACCGCCACAAGGATCAGGGTCAGCAGGTCCGACGTGGATGCGTCGATATGCAGGCCTGCCGCCGCGGCGAGGCTCAGCAGATAGCCGACGATCATGGGCACGACGGTACGCACGAGCGCCACCAGGGCGTCACGCACCGTCGCCGGGGTCTGGCTTGTCATGGGTTCTCCTTCGGGTTCAGAGTGTCTTCGAGGTCACCGACGCGGTCGGCAAGCTCCTCATCGGCGGACTCCATGAGCACCTGCAAGCCGTCGATCTTGCCCGACTGCTCAGCCACCCGCCGCTCGAGCGCTTTGGTCTTGAACTCGATCCTGCGAACCGCATCATTCAGGCTCGTCCCCGTATTCGGGCGAACCTCATGATGGATCTCGTCCAGCAACTTGAGTTTCTGCGGCAGGACCGCGAGTGCATCCACGGTCGCGATAAACCGCTTCAGCCGCTCCCACCACCGGAACTTCACCGCAACACCAACGAGGGCCGAGGCAGCGGCGAGCCAGATGACGGCCTGAGCGAGAGTCGCGTCGCCGAATAGGACCGCGAGCTGCTCTTCCGTCACGCGGGTTAGCCCTTGCTGACGGTGGCGAGCTGGGCGACCGTGCCGCCCGCGGCGCGCAGGTACTTCCGGAAGCCGTCGTACCCGGCGGAAATCGTCTCCTTGCCGATACGGCGCGCCCATTCATTCGCAGACTCCTGGGTGGAGAGGATCAGCGCCTTCGGGGAGTACCCCATCACGAGCCAGCCAGGCTGACCCTTGCCGAGGGCGTGAGCGTAGTAGACGATCATTTCGGACTCCATTCCGAGTAGGGGCGGAGCAGCGTCCGCCGAGGTTGTGGTTGCGGGCGGGAAATCGAGCTCCGCGAAGTGGTGGATCTCGAGGTCGCGGGGGTCGTACCAGCCGTATCCGTCCCACCGGATGTTGTCGCGAATCTCCCAGTGGAGATGCGCCCCCGTGGAGAGGCCCGCGCCGGCACTTCCGGGGCGACCACCGGTGAGGCCGATCCAGTCGCCGGCATTCACCCACGCTCCGTGCGGGACGTCCATGCGGGACAGGTGCCCGTTTCGGATCACGGTCCCGGAAGGGGCGACGATGTCGAGGACGTACGCCCCGTACCCGTCGTTCCATGTGAGACGCACCGTGCCGGAGATCGTGGCGCGCAGTGGTGTGCCGGCCGCGACGGGGAAATCGGTTCCATAGTGCTGTGGCCGGATCGCGAGCTGCGATGCGCCCGGATACTCGCGGATGATCCCCGGATCGAACGGCCAATAGATGAGGTCAGGCATGCGGCCCTCCTAGAAATGCGGGAAGGGGGCCCGCCGTGATGACGGACCCCCTTCCGGGGTTGATGCGGGGCGACTACTCCACGGGCGGGGTCTCCGCCGCGTGGAGCGCCTGCACGGCGGAGAGGATCATCGGATCCGAGACCACAGCATCGGACACTCCGGGATGCGCGACCCCGGCGGCGATTGCGGACGCGTACGCCGCATCCCAGCCAGGCTGTGCAGAAAGCTGCCACATGCGCTGCTGCGCCCAGAACTGAGGGTCGCTGATGCCCTCCGATGCGGCGCACGCGGTAGTGCGCTGTAGGATGCCCTGATCGGATGCGAGCAGGGACTGTGTGTAGTACGACAAGGGAGCCTCCTATGCGGGAGACCAGCGACCCCACCCGAAGATGCGGTTTTGGGAACTGGTCCCGTTGTTGCGAAACGTGGTGCCCAGCGTCGAAGCGGACACGAACCCGTTGATGGGTTGCGCCCCGGCCGTCGTTACGTTGAACGGGGCCGGGGTCGCAGGTGCAGCAGCAGCCGGCACGGAGAACAGAGTCGTGATCGCCGCCCCAGCCGCGAGCGCAGACGACATCGTGATATCGAACTCCAACTCGATCATCCCGAGATACCGTCGCCACTTACACGTGCCACTACCGCCCGTGATCGCGATATTCGCCCACGCAGTGTCACCCTGGAACTCTGTCACGCCGTCCAAGTAGATCTTCTTGCCTGCTGGGACGGAGATTCGAACATCGTTCTGAATTGACCGGAGCGTTGCGCCGCCTCCGGCACTCGAGCTGTCGGTGAAGAAGACGCCACCGGGGGCATTTGAAGTGAACTGTGCGGACCCGGTGCTTGGGTACAGCGCCAGTAGATTGTTCCGCATCCACATACGGATTGCTCCGGTCCCAGCCTCGTAGAAGTTCGCGGAACTCCCCGAGATAAGCAGTTCATTACCGGACTCATCCCAAAGAGACAGCTGTCCCCCTCGCGCGCGACCGTCAAGAGGCCCTCCGCGAGCCACGGCCAACTTAAATCGCGGACCGCTTTCCGATGCGCCAAGAATCTGAGGTATGCCATACCCATCGCGGGACAACGAAAGCAGCTGGTTGTTCTTCTCGGCACTTGCGATAGAGAGATCATCGATAGTGACTGGAACCGTGCTGGCAGAGTCGAACTGAAAGTAGAGTCGGCTCCATCCGACCTCAACAGCATCAGCCGTCAGGGTGAGCTCAGTCCAAACGCCCGCAGGCAGGATGTGCGTTTGCGACGCAGAGAAAGCGTTACCGCCACCAAACCGGGTGCTGATCGTCGTGGCTGACGGAGCCCATGCCCAGACGCTCCCAGCAAGCGACATAGGTGCTAGTCCGAGACCAAGCGAACGGTAAAAGTACTTCTCTCCAGCAGATACCCCGGGAGTGAAACGAGTTGCCTGTGTCCCACTATGAAACTGGGCTGTGTTCTGCACCTTCGAAGCGTTGATCCCGATCCAATTCGAACTTGCCGATTCCATGGCGTCCACGAGCGAATATGCGGAGGTTGCGCCCTGGCCGAGGAGCTCAAAAAACGATCCCGAAACGGTCGCGCCGATGATCTCGTTGCCACGGATCACCATGCCATCGATCGCGGTTGCAGAGAGCTTCTGCGTGACGATCGACCCATCCTCGATGAGTGTCGGCCCAACAGACCCGGGCACCAAGATCGAGTCCGCCACGAACTGATACCCAGCCCACGAGTCACCGTTCCAAATGCGGACCATAGTCATGCGCCCAGATATGTCGGTGACGTACCAGAGGTCTCCCTGCGTGAAAGGCTGCTCTGGATCCTCGGCGGGCTCCGTCATGCCCACGTAGATCGAGTTCTTACCGTCCGCGGTGGCTACTGCCTTCAGCGCGTTCTCTGCGGCCTCGTTTGCTGCCGTCAGTGCTGCTTCCACATCCACAGCGACCGATGAGGCCTGTTCCCACGCCTCCCACGCGTCGTTCCCGGCCTGCACGGTCTCGTCCTGCACGCCCGGGAGATCCGCGCCCACCGTCACCGCAGTATCGACCGCATCTACGAGGGGCACATCCGCTTCACCAACAGCGACCGTCGACCGTGCAGCCTGAGCCGCACGCCCCGACCGGCGAGCCGTCAGCGCAGTCTGTCGAGCCGTCAGCGCCTGAGCCTTCAGGGCGGCCTTACGCCTCAGAGGAATCATGCATCCCCCAAACTCAAATCCACCACATCATCACCGACGTACTCGAGGTCCTCGATACGCCGCCACAACCGCTGCCGACCCAGCCAGGACACCTCCGCGTCGACCAGGATCGTGTCCCCGACATCGAATGACCCGAACTCCGCGTTCGGGTGGTTCACTACGCGGATCATGTCCACCCGAAGACGCTGCAAGCGGCGCGACAGTTCAGCCTTCGCAAGCTTCTCCAGCACGCTCCGCTTCGTCACATGCTTCGCATCCAGAACAAACACACGCCGCCGGCGGGTAGAGGCACGCTCCACCGTCACCCGGAGTGCGTCACGCCCCTCCCCCGCACCGATCGCGAGCACCGCATTCGCCCACTCGGACACATCATCCTCGACCACGACCGTCTCAATGATGTTGTCGCCCTCGATGAATGAGATGCCGTCCTGCTTCCGCCCGACCCGGGGAACGCACCGGATCTCCTTCAGGATCCGTGTCCGGTCCGAGGTCCACCCGGACCACTCCACCCACTCGAACCCGGCTTCCTCGATCGCATCCTGAATCTCCGCCAAACAATCCGGGGTGTCCCACCAGAGAATCTTCCACGCGCCCCCATCCTCCCGAGCACGCTCCTTCGCGACAGACAGCGCCTCGTCGCGGGTCTTCTTGACCTCCGCAGCAGCATCCGCCTCAGCCTTACGGGCATCCACCAGCGCCTTATTCGCGGGCGACGGATCCGACTTCGCCAAAGCTCGCGCCGCCTCGAGAGCCTTCTTCGCCGCCTCCGACACGGCCTTCGCCGCATCAGCTGCGGCCTTCGCCGTGGCCTCCTTGTCGTCAGAGTCCGTGCCCACACGAACATCAGAGGCACCCACAACCGTGATCCCCGCATCCGCCCCCGCGAACGATTGGGCGTGCTCCACGATGTGCCGGGCGACCGCGATCGGGTCGACCTGCACACCCCGATACTCCCCCTCATACGGGCGGTCCGCGAAGTACGACGAGAACCCGGCACCCTCGATGCTCCACACCGGCCCATCCATCTCAGACCGGGTTACGAGCCACGTCCCCCGGATCACCCCATCCGATTCCTCATGGATGAACGTCCCGTACGGGTCGATGAGGAGCGCCCCATTCTCGTACCGGAGCCCACCCACATCAGGGGCCACAGTCCCCGCGAAACCACCCGCCCCATTCAGTGCACGGCCAGCACCAGACACGTCAATGGGGAGCTCCAAATCCAGGAACTCCCCATCCGAGATACGCTCCACGATGTACCGCAGCATGGACGCCCCCTTCTACACCGTCGCCTGATAGAACTCCACGTCCAACGTGAGCGAAGACGACTTATCCAGTCGAACCACCGACGACCCAGCCGAACCGGCATCCTTCCGACCAATCGGATAGAACCGCTGCTCCGTGCCCCGCATCGCCACCGGAAGGTACGTGCCCCCGGACGCCTCGATGACCGTGCGCTGATTCCCACCCGACGCGACCGAATCGAACCGAGTACTCTCGAAGCGAGTCGCCCCGGTCCCGATGCGGAGCCACACATCACCCCACGCGTCCCCGTTCAGGAGGACACCGTTCCACCGGACCAGGCCCCGCACATGCGTCGCCCACGACGGAATCTTGATCGGCCCCCATAGGTCCGACCCAAGACCCGGCCACGTCTGCCCAGCAGCCGCGGACACCGTCAGATCATCAGACTCCACCCCCGACAGGGCGCGAGTGCGCAGCACCCTATCCGACTTCGGACGATGCACCTCTCGCAGATCCTCAATCATCGCCGCGGTGATCGTGCCCGTCGATGCCGGCCAATTGATCGCCGCCAACGTGACCCCCGTCACGTTCGCGTACGCCGGATCTGACACATCCTCGAGCCGCGTCACCGACGCCCCCACGCCAGGGATCACCGTGATGCGGCAGAACGACGCCCCATCCAGCCACCCGCCGGTGCCGCGCGGGTCAGCCGGGGGTGGATACGTCACGGACTCCATCTCAGGGTCCGTGATCTCCAGGATTACAAGATCCCGCCGACCGCCCGAAGACCCCGTCCCGGGCACACCGGAAACGATGATCTCCTGATCATTGATCGGCCCATACGACTCACGCGACGACCCCGACGTGTCACGCGACTGCGCCACACCACCGCCAGGGGCGACACGGAATCCAGTACCCGGAACCGTCAGCGCCTCAACCTTCAGATCACCCGGCCGAGACACCCCCGACCCCTCACCCTCATGCTGCTGATACGTGCGCCGAAACAAGCGCGCCGGATGCTTCGAACCATCAATCACCCACGGCACATAGAAGCCCATGCGATCCTCCTAAAAACTCGTGAACGCGGGCTCACACCGCACCCGCAACTTCGCCGTACCGGTCGTGTCATACCCGCGCAGCAGAATCGAATACGCGCCCGGTTGCAGCGCCACATCCGACAAGCGCGCCCCCGACGCATCCAACGCGCCAGGCAACGCCGCCAACACAGTCGGGTTCGACGCATACCCACGCTTCACCCACCGAGCCCACGGCCGCGTATCCACCACCAAGAACTGATCCGCCGCCAACGTCGTCCTGAAGACCAGCCGCCCTACCCCGATGATGTCGATCTCCGGGTTCGCGACCGGCCCGAGAATCTCAAACACCGGCCACGACGCCACATCACCCGACACGATCACCGACCCATTCCGGACGGTTGGACCCGAATCGAACGTGAACGGTGCCTCCGCGGGGAACTCCAAACCACCAGTCGCCGGCGGCACGAACGACACCTCCGTGACCTCTTCCGGTCCGTACCAGAGTTCATCCACACACTCGAACTCGGCCTTGATCTTCGCCCAGCCCTGCTCAATACGGTTCGAGTCGGGGGTGAACCCGCGGGGGCGACCATAGGCGCATCGCCCCTGCGGGTGACGTAGCGTCGCCATCGCGCCACCGATCCGTCGCCCCGTGTCGTTGCGCCACGCGGCACCGAACTCGGACAACGCAGCAGAAGCAGTCGCTTCATCTCCCCCGTTCACCCAAAGCGAGAATGAAGCGACCTGCCCTGCCCGGAAATCCTGTCCGAACCTGAGCCCGTCACCGCGTGGGACTTCGCGATCATCCACTCGGAGCTTGCCGGGCTCGACAGACCACGAGTCGACCACGAACAAGTTTTCGTCGTCACCGAATGTGATCTGTCGATCCTCGGTAGTGAGCGTCCAATCCCAGGCCACTTCACACTCCCATCTGCGCGTAACGCATTGCGGCACCCATCTGGCCCTGAAAACTGTCGATCGCACGATCCGCAACGACACGAGCTCGAGCGAGAATTGACCCGTCCTCATCCACGAGAGTCACGGACCCAGGGAACGAGGCCGAACGGGCGTCCTCCGGCATTGCCACCATGTGGTTCACTGCAGTGTCGATGCGGCCTGCGATCGCCTGATCCTCGATGCCCTCGAGGAGGCCCAGGCCGACCATTTTCCCGACCTGGTCACGGAACACTCGTGACGGTGAATGGATACCGAGGAAGGACTTGACGCCGTCGAGCATTGCCCCGCCCACGTTCTTCACGGCTGAAACCGCGGAGCCGATCATGGATGCCACTCCGTTAATGAGGCCTTGGATGATGTCGCGGCCGGTCTGCACTAGCCATGTTGCGGCACCAGAAAGGGCGCCCATGATCTGGCCTGGCAGGCCCTGGACTACGGAGATCATCGTGCCGACCGCGGACGACACCACCGACGAAACAACGCTCCATGCAGTTGATGCGAAACTCATCACATTCGAGAACGCGTTTCGAATTGCCGCCCAGATCGTAGCCGCACCGAGAACGACATCCTTGACAAAGTTGCTGAGCTGGACACCGGTCTGAAGAAGCCAGATGATGAAGTTCGCTATCGGGCCGCCGATAGCGACGATCCCATCCACGAACTCTTCCGCGCTGACTTTCCCGTCCCGGAAGCCCGAAGCCAGCAGGTCAAGGCCGATCTGATCCGAGAGTAGGTCTACGAGCCATTCGATAGCCGGCAGCAGGAAGTCAACCAACTGAGTGACGATCGGCGCTACTGCAGCGAGGATCTCCGCGAGCGGGCCGACTAGCGGAAGCAACGCAACCAGCAAGTCAGCAAGAGGCGGGATGATCTCGACAAGCGCATTCGCGAGATCTTCAGCGATGAGCGGCAGCACCGGGGCGAGCGCCTCGCCAATTTCGTAGAAGGCGTCGCCCAAAGCTCCACCGATCAAGGCTGCTGCATCCGCGACCACAGGAAGTAGCGGCGAAAGCGCCTCAAGCAGTTGAGGTACTGGCCCGTTGCTGATGGCATCAACCAGTCGGTCGAACCCCTCGAGGAAGCGGTCCCCCATGCCCTCGATCTCGAACATCCCAGAGAGCTTCGACTTGATGTCATCTACCCAGGGACCGAAGCGCTCACCTAGGCCATCGAAGATGACCGTCATCTCGTTGAAGAACTGCTTGGCTCCACCCAGTGCGTCTTCCACGAAGACGAGGCCCAGACGCGACAGTGCCGCCATCATGTTCGCGAATGCACCACGTGTCGTGTCGCCTGACGCCAGCGCAGCGCCACTCACGTTGTCTTCAAGCGCCTTTCGGAACCGCTCGGCGTCTACCTCACCCCGAGACACCATCGAGGACATCTCGTCGGCCGTCACCCCGTACTCGTCAGCAAGCATCTGCAGGATCGGTACGCCGCGCTCTGTGAGCCGGTTCAGGTCGTCCATCTGCGCCACGCCCTTGGCCTGGACCTTGTTGATGATGGAGCCCATCTCCTCCATCGAGATGCCCGCGATGGTGGCCGCATCCGCCGTGAGGCGTAGATACCGCTCGAGTTCCTGGCCAGGCTTGATGCCGGATGCGACAGCCGAAGCCGCGGTCGTAGCTGCCGCATCGAGCCCGAACGCAGTGCCCTTCACCGAAGCGAGCGCATTCGTCATGATCGCTTCGACGGACTTCGTATCGTGGCCGAGCCCCTTGAGCTTTGCCTGAGCATCCTCGATATTCAGCGCGCGGCTGATGCCGCCCCCGACAGCAAGCGTTCCGACTGTGCCGACAAGCGCTGCTACGCCAAGCCCGACACGCTTTATCCCCGTGCCGACCTTCGAGAAGAACCCTTCGGTCTTCCGCTCCGACTTCGCCACGGCGGAGTCGATCTGGCCTTCAACCGACTTGCCGAAGCCGCGGCCTGATGGCAGCAGCGTGACGTAGGCAACACCAACCTCTTGCGCCATAAACACCTCCGAGGTGGGTCATGTCGCAACCGGTCAATATGGAATTACTGGATCCCCAACCGTTCGTTGAGGGCCTGCCGGCGCTTCCGCGTTTCAGGGTCGTTGCGCGGCACAATCGCCTTCGGCTGCGCCTGCTCCCAGGGCCTCTTTACTGGTTGAGGGAGCGGCTGATTCTTGCCGCGATTCATTGCCAGCTTCACGTCGAGGTCGTTGTAGAACGCGACCTCTTCAGCGGATGGAACGTAGGCCCATCCCGCAGCAGACGCGAACGTGTGTGACGTATGGTCGCTCATGAGGCCATCGATCAAGGCGATCACCTGAGCCCACGGGAGTTCTTCGCGGTCGATCCGCTCAACACCGAACCCGGCTCGAGTGAGTAAGTCGTACTCGAGTGCAGGTCGGTGGTGAACGTAAATCGCGACCGCTAAGACTGCGCTTTTGGGTCGTACCCCGTCACCTCGGATGACTGCCGCAGCCATTCCGTCATAACGAGTTGCAGGTTCTCCTCATCCAGACGCGCGATCTGCCGCGTCGCATCCGGGTAGGAATCCGCGAGAGTCTGGATGAAGAACGACCACGCGGAAGCGGTCTCGTTCTCCGTCATCTTTCGGCCGGATTGGATCTTGTCCCAGAAGATCCCGAAGGCAGACATGATGCCCATCGGGACCCCCTTCTGGCCGAGCACGGGGAGCTGAAACAGCACCTTCCCGTCGCGGCCGAAGTCGATCATCTTGACGGTCTCAGTATTCGAGCCGAGCTCAATCATGGCGGCAACCTTTCGTGTTCTGGCAACCGTTCGGGGAACCCGTGGGCAGGCGGTTGCGAGTACCTGCCCACGGGAGTTACTAAGGGGTATCCGGCGAGGACGGCTCCTCAGCCACGAGACCCCACGCCTTGAAGTGGTAGGGCGCAGCGGCCCCGCCCTTGAACGTTCGGAACGTCGCCGCCATCGCCAGAAGCGTGGTGCGGTTGAACGTGATGCCCTCGCGCTCGCTGATCTGAACGCTCGGGTAATGGACGAGGATCAGGCGCTCCTTCTGGTCGAGACCAACCGTCACGATGTCGTACCGCTTGGACGCCGCCGCTGTGGTGACGGTGATCGATCCGTCAGCTGCCACGGTGGTGTCGAAGTAGGCCTCTGTCGTGGCCTTGTTCCCTTCGAGGCCGGCAAAGGCTACCGTCCAATAGCCGGGGTCGGACTCGGCGATCAGCACGTCCCCGTTGTGACCGGTCAGTTCGGTCGTATCGCCGGTGTTCGGCGCGAGAGTGAACCCGTCGTCCGAGTAGTAGCCGACCTGCGAAGCCTCACCCACAGGGGTCCAGTCAGTACCGGTCGGCACGTCGGTGGTCCCAGATTCGCGGATGAAGATCGCACCATCCTTGATCAGTCGAGCGAGGTCAGCGTCCACGCCCGTTGTCATGTATGCAGGCTTAGCCATAAGCCCCTCCTAAATAGAAAAGCCCCGCACCAGGCGGGGCAAGATATGAACATCGGTTACGTGGCAACCTCGAGCAGCACAGTCATGTACTGGTACTCGATGCGCGTCACCTCATCAGCGACACGAGACGGGCCGGACTGGATCTCAGCCGAGAGAATGATCTGGGAGTTGCTGGGCGCGCTCTCGAGGGCGGCTCCGGCTGCTGCGCACAGGTCGAACGCGTCACCGAGATTCGCGGTGCCGTCCTTGCGCACGGACCACGCCTGCACGCCCACCCGGCAGTATCGCGACAATGGTGTGATCCGCTGCTGAAGGTCTGCGCGAGATACGAGCACCCGGTACGGCTTCGCAAGTTCGGGCTTCACTAACTCCGTCTGCTCCACAGAAAGTAGTACCCTCAGGATTTCGGCATCGATGTCCGGTGTATTCGTGACAAACCCCTGCATCAGAGGCCCCCGAGCTTCCGCGAGAGAGTCCCGTTCTGGGCCTCATCGGACATGCGCCCGTAGATTCGGCCACGAGCGCGCTCACCCGAAGGGGTAACGTCGATCTCCGCTTCATCACCCAGACCGTCAGAGATCACTTCCGCGCCGTACCCCTTAAGGATCTGCTCTCGGAAGTTCTTCCGGTTCAACACGAATTTCACGCGCTTCGTCATCAGGCCACCCCCTCATGAGAGTCCTTCAACACGACGACGAGCCCGCCCACACCGTGACCACGCCAATCTGCAGCGTCAGCGTTGATCTCGAACTCGCGGCCCCGAACACGCAGACGGTCGCCAGAGTTCACATCAGGCCAGAGGTTAGGCCAGTACAGGGTGGGCTCCACGATCGTTGGCTGACGCCCGACCTCGACCGCGGGAACGACGTGCCTGGGCGCGTAGAGCGCCTTCGGCAGGTCTTCCTCGATCGTGTCGTAGATCGGCTGGTTGTATCGGTCCCGCCCGGTCAGAACCCGCCGAAGACGAGTTACAGGGTCGACCCCATCCACGACTGCACCCCCGATCCAGGCGGTGCAGTATCGATCGTGAATGCACGCTGCCCGCCACATCCAAGCAGCTTCCTATCTGCCTTGGTGACGTAGAGCTCGCCCATAGGGTTCCGGAACGACCTCTGTTGCGTGAACGGTCCAGCAACATTCATCAACGCAGAGACGCCAGATACGTCCCCGCCGTCGCCGGAGCCGCTCGCGATCATGGCCCGCTTGACCATCTCGCAGGACACGATTTTCCGTGCCTCGAGCTCCGCACTCGTCGGCGGCACCGAAGGGGGACACTCAGCATCCAAACGAACCTGAGCATCCCCCAACAGCACCCCGGCACGAGTCTTCTCCGTGTCGGTGAGGGTGCGCCACCGCGCCTCTAGATCATCGACCGTCGCATACGCCATGATGACGCACCCCCATTCACTCCGACTTCCTCGGGCGGCCCGGCTTCCGCTTCACCAGGGCCTGCTCCGGCTCCGGCTTCCCCGGAACCGTCCAGCCCGTCCGGACGAGCACGTCAGCGAGAGGCTGCTCCACGGTCGCTACTGTCCCCGAGGGGGAAACGACCGTTACCATCAAGCCCCCTCGGTGTACTTCACGAACGCGGCCGTATCGTGCACGAGCCAGCCGTACTCCGCCTCCGCGCGAACAGCCACAAGGTTGTGCTCCCACAGCGACACGAGCTCCCCATTCAGGGTCACAGTCGCCTGCGTCGAGACGTCGTACGAGATGCCGCCAACGACACCCCACACGGCCTTCGTCCAATCGCCAGCAAAGCCGACGATCGTTCCCGCGGCGACCCCGTCACCGATAAACGAAGGCCGACCGAGAAGGCGGCCCTGTCGGACGGTTGCCGCGTTCTCAACAGTAGGACTGTCGATGAACAGCGGGCGGCCGTTCGCGTCGACAGCACCGTTGAAAACCGGCTCCGCGATCGAATCCCACGCGCTGCCAGTGAAACGCTTCTTGTCATTCACGAGAAGCGCGAGACCCGCATTCACGTCAGCGAAGATGCTCCCCGCGGCGGTCGCTGCAGTTCCGAGCTCAACAGCCTTGGTCGTCGCCGCGATGTTGTTCCCGGCACCGAAGGGGCTAGACGAGCCATGGAGAGCGGCCGCGTCGAATGCAATGGCGAATGCCTCAGCGATGTCCGCGCGGAGATCCTGAATGTAGTTCGCGGGGTTTGCGCGGACGACCTCAGCGGACACCACGGAAATCGCTGCGATCTTCTGCGGCTTGATCGTCTTGAGGGTCTTTCCGCCGGCGGTGGTGGGCTTCTGCCCACCCTCAGCGACCCAGCCGGCAGTGGGCTTCGAGGTCGTGACCGGGATCTCCTGCCCGTTGATGCCGAGCGGCACCTGACGGACGAGCTGCTGCACGACGGACTGATTGCGCGCCTCATCGAAGTAAGCCTGCGCCTCGTCGGGCTTGAGGAAACCAGCGAACTCGCTGGTAGTAGTAGGTGCGGTCTGAGCCATCACCAACTCCAATCTGTAGGTGGCATCAACCGATGCCGAGTACGTTCTTCAGTGCGTTCTCGATCCCGTCGCCGTTGAGCGCGAGGTTCGGGCTCTTGCCTTCGTCGGGATCGAACGGAGCCCATGCGCCCTTGCGCTGGGGTTCCTCGGTGGTCGGGACCTTGATGAGCTTGGCGAGCTTCCCCGCCTTCGCTTCGAGTTCGGCTTCGTCCACGCCGGTAAGCAGGTCGAGATGGTCTTCACCGATCCCGTGCTTCGCAGCAATCCGAAGACGTGCAGCTTCCTGCTTCGACTCCGCGAGCTCGCGCTGCGCAGCCTCGGCCGCCTCCGTCGCCCGCTGTAGCTCGGTCTTTTCGGCGTCCTTCAGCTTCTGCAGTTCCTCGACTGCGCTGAAGTTCTCCTTCGCTCGGCCTTCCCACTTTCGTGCTTCTGCCTTCCAGTCGGTCTTGTCCTCCTGCTCGCCCTGCGGCACCACAGTCGGCTCCTCGACCGGCTCAGTAACTTCACTCATCAGTTGTTCCTTCCGTGCGGAATCGACCACCAGCCCCGTGCGGGGCGGAAAGTCAGTTGAAATAGAGAACCCGCCTTGCGGCGGGCATGAAAAAACCCCGCACCGAGTGGTACGGGGTACAGGCCAGAAGACTCTCGCCTAAGCGGCTTCGAGAATCTCGTCCGGCACGTCAATATGGTGGAACTTCGCGGCTTGTACCGCCATGCCGTGGGCGGTCTCCCAATCGCCTTCCTCGATCTCGATATCGAGAAGCTCGAGGGAGTAATCATCAAGACGCGGCGCGATTGCATCCCGCATCCTGATAGTTGCTTCCTTGAGTTCCATGCTCACAGGATACCCGTCCCTTCTCCCGGTGGGAACGCCGTCCTCACCATGACTTTCCCGTCGCCGGCAACCTTTGTGCCAACAACGTACAGGCGGCCATCTTCTCGCTTGAAGTAGTTGAGAATGTAGCCACTCATCGAAGGGTGTGGCCTAGTGAAATCAGGATTCGAGACGACAGCACGAATGATCTTTGCGATCTCGTACGGCGACAGGCCGTCCGGGAAGGTATCGACTGCCGCACCGCCCGCACCATGCCGGCCAAGAATATGCCTCCACCGCCCCGGAGACACAGGACCGAACGATGACGGCCATCCCGCATCAGGCTCACGCAGTAGCGACGGAACTTCGGCCCCGTCCGTGAACTCGTCAGGAAACATGTCCCGCATCCGCTTAGCGATTGCCTCATCGGACGGAACTATTCCTTCTGAAACGACTTCGACGCGTGCAGCGCTGTAACGCTCATACAATGCCTCCGGGTCGTACCCGTCTATCCGGATCCTTCCCTTGGCGAACGACGACACCACCTGGCAGTCACAGCCATCATGGAAGTGTCCACGCGCAATCCCGGCGGTCTCCTCCGACCAGTACACGAACCCGCGTGACGCGAGCATGGAGCACCACGCGCATGTCTTGCGTCCCATCGGTACCCGCGCGAATCTGGGCCGAGCAGGATCACGTGAAGCGTTCGCGGCGACCGTGTCGCGCGCGCCTTGCAGCACAAAGCGCTGCAGCGCTTCTCCGAGGAGAAGGAGCGTCTGGGATGGGTCGCCGTCGAAAAGCTGGCCAGCCGCCCACCGGGTAGTCCCTGCCACTTGCTCCGCAGATGCGCCCTCGCCAAGGACAGCCGAATAGCTCCCAGCGATCTGCCCGCGCCTTTGAGCCTCGTACCACTCAGCCGCAGCCGTAGCAGCCGCATCGCCGTACTCCTGTGCCAGCATCGGCATGAACTCGATCAACGCGTCACGTGCGAGCTCAGGGCGCGTCAGATCCAGACCATAGAAGAAGGCTTCAAGCTCCGCCCGAGCAAGTTCGACGGTGCGGGATCCCAACGCTGCAAGCTCGTTGAGATCCCGCCTTGTCGTCATCAGACCTCCTGCGGGTCAGCCAAGGTTCCTTGCGTGAGCAGTTGCCGCGCGGTCGCCCGCCGCCGCGCAGACTGCATCGAGTCGATCTGCTGCCGGTCGTAGCCGAGCATCTCGAGCGCCTCATCGGTTTCCGCGAGCCACGGGAACGAGGACACCTGCTTCGTAACCGCGTCCGAAGCCGACACAACAGACGGCAATGCCGGGTTTCGGAAGTGCGGGCGAATCTGCCTGTACACCTCACGGGCGGCCGGCGAATCATCCTGAATCCGCAGAGCCCCGATCATGAGCCGCTTCCACGCCGGAGCCACTGTGTCGGTGAACTCTTTAGCATCCAGCACGAGGTCTTCCTTCGCCTCGATGATCGCATCAGCGGACTCAGGATTGTCTTGCACGATGCCAAACGAACGCGGCGTCATATTGAACTCCGAAGACACCAGGGAAGCAAGCTGACGGATCTGCGCGAAGTGCGGTTCGAACGACTGCTGCGAGAACTGCCCTACTGACGGGATGTCGCCATTCTCGTCGCGGCCCATCGCAAGAATGCGCCCGATGATCGCCTGCCAAGCAGGAATCGGCTTCCCATCCGGCCCCACGAACGTATCCTCATCGACGCCGAGCGCGTAACGCTGCGGGGCGGAGAAGAACTCCGCCGACACCTCAGAACGCAGCAGCGTGCGCACGCCCGAATCGGTCAGCGCCATGACCGCACGCGAGATCCGAGACTTACCGAACGGCCGCGAGAGGGACGGCTTATGCGGTAGCACCTCGACCGGCATGCCGAGATCATGACGCATGCGCCGAATGTCCCAGCCAGCGCCCACCTGGCGAAACGCAATGACTTCGCCGGGTCGATACAGGTTGAACCGCGTGACCTGGCCGGTAGCGTCCACGTCGATGACTGACAACGCCGACGAGAGCCCCCGGCGACGCGCATCCCACTTGCCGGTCGCCCACTCGGCAGACTTCAACGAGATCACCGCTTCTGGCTCGCCAGCATCGGCATCACCGGCCTGCACGAACCCAAAGACGCAGGAAGCTACTGCGGCATCGGTATGAGCCATCCGCGACTCAACACCAAGCCGGTTGTCCTCCCAAACCGCCGTAACTCCGATCGCCTCAGCATCTACACCGGCCGGTGTCGTGAACCCGTCCAAGACGGCCCGCTTCACAAGCCCTTCGACGCCCTTCGCTGACCAACCGATTACAGTCTCGATGTTCCGCAACTGCGGCGGGATCGCGATCCCGAGATCCTTCAGACCCGCCTTGTAGTCGTAGTACCTTCGCCGGATCAGATTCCGGCGTTGCTTCTGCTGCACCTGGTCGAACAACGTCGCGAGCTCATCCCGATACTCATCAGGAAGACCAGACACGAATGGCATCGAAGAAACCATCATCCCAACACCACCGCCCTACTCTTCCGCCCCGGACGACGCTTCGTCGTCAACGCAGCCCAAACTGCAACCGACGCCGCCTCCAGCGGTGTTTCGTCGCCACCCGGGACTGTGACTTCCCAACTCCATGAACCGGCCGTGCCGCGCAATTTCTTGTCGCAGACAGAAACCGAACGGTTCAAAATTGTCTGGTCAGCAGCCTCGTCCTCCGAGTGCGTTACCGACCCGTCGCGCAAACCCGTCTCGTACATCGAGCAGGCCGTGAAATACTCCGGCGAACTAAGGATGTGGACCGCCTTCCGCGGGACCCCCAACTCGATGAGCTTCCGCGAAAGAACCTCAGCATGAGACCGGCCCGAGACCGCATAGAGCGCTGTCTTCTCCCGGCGCGACTCCTCAGCAAGCCACGCAGCAAGCGCATCCACGCCCGCCTCCATGTGACCCGAGAAGCCGTCGACCACCTCAGCGTGAGCGCCGTCAGCATGCTTAAGCCCGCCGGCGACAGCGACACGCTTGCCATCGAGAGAGAACGTCACGCCGAAAGTGCGGACTTCTTCGCTCTCACGGATGATCTCGACTTGACGAGCAGTGCGACCTTGCGCCACCCAAAGCTCGCTCGAGATAAGGCGAGTGCCAGGATTATCGGAGTCCCATATCCCCATAGCTTCGCGCCGCCATGCAGCATCATCAGCCATGTTCTCCCGCATACGAAGCATCGACTCAAGCGGTGTGCGGAACGGGTAGGACGGATTCATCTTCGGCCACTGCGACCGATCATCCAACGCCGCATCAGCATCAGCCGAGAACTCGACATACACCATGTTCTCCGAGCCACCCGAAAGTGCCTGCCTGCGCTTCGACTTGAACGCGTCACCATCATCAGCCGGACGTGGCGGAGTGCCAATGAAGAACAGCAGTGCACCGTACTCGTTGCGTGCCTGGTTCGTCGTGGGCACCAGATCCTCCGCGCCTCGAGCCGTCAGCCGCTGAGCCTCGTCGAACACGACAACATCGATCGCATCCATACCGAGACCGAAGCCATGAGACCGAGCACCGAACATGACAACGGACCCGTTCTTGAACGTGATCCGCTGCTCACCGTTCGCAAGGCGGATGTCTTCGACATGGCGGAGAACCTTCGGCTTCTTCACCATGCCCTGCATCGACTGGAACGTGTTCCCAGTCGTCACCAAGTGATGCGAGGTCCAGATAACCCGCAAGTTCGGGATCAGCAGACACAGCCCAATGATCAGGTGACCGATAGTGAACGTCTTACCCACCTGGCGCGGGATCGAAGCACATACCCCGCCGATGGAGGCCGCGAACTTCCCATCGTCATTCAGGCCAAGTGCAACCGTGCCGAAACCCGTCTGCCAAGGATCGAAACCCACACCAACATCAATGAGCTTCTGATTAACCCGAGGGAACAATGACCCCGAAAGTTCTGGGTAGACAAGATGCCTTGCAGCCTCAGATAACTTTGGCATCGAAGGAGGTGCTAACTTCGCCATCAGACGAAACCTCCTCGTCCTCACGCCGCAACACGTCGATCTCCTTTGAGATCTCCGTCAGCCGCTTCGTCAGCGCCGCCAAGTCACGAGCAGAAGCCGTAGTATCGATCGCCCGCGCAACCACCCTGCGCATCTGCACAAGCTCATCCAGGCGTGAGCCATAATCCACAGCATCTGAAACCGACTCCACAGCGCGCCGCTCGTCAGGCCCAACAGCCCGCAACTTCGGGTTCGGCATGTCGAACCTCCTTGGTGGAAAACGCGGGGAGAGATTAGCCCTATGCACCTGGGGAGGGCTCCACGTGGCCGGGGAGGGGGGTTGGGGCACGCTCACCATCCGATGAGTGTCGTCGTGACGACGATCGGTCCGCTCCGTTGGTCTCGGGCCAGCTCGTCAGGTGTTCGGTTGCCGATCCACTGGTTGCAGGCTCTGTGCGTGAGTGTCGTGTTGCTCAGTTCGTATGGTGATCCTCCACGGGATACGGGGATGATCTCGTGGATCTCTGGCGATTGCGGGAGGCGTGGGGGAAGGGTCTTGTCTACGGGTGCGTGGCAGAGCCAGCACACCGCATCTCGTGCGTATACACGTGCGCGGGTCTGGTCCCTGCGGTGGCCGTTCTGCCTGCGGGGGTTTGATGTTTGCGGACGCCCCATGCTCAACCCCCACCCCGGGAATGCAAAAAGCCCCCGCCGCCTGTGTGGCGAAGGGGGCCATGCTGGAACTTCTACATTGTTGAGCTTGAAGAGCTGCCGACTGCCCCGGCAATGATCCAGAAGATCGTGACGGCGACGATGAGGCCAAGCGTGAGGTATCCGAGCACGAGCCCCGTGGTTGCCATGCCTTTGCCGACCCGCACCTTCTTCGCGGTGCCTGCACCCACGTGGCCGAAGATTACGGCGAGGACGGCGGGGAGGAACGCGAAGAACGCCGCTCCGATCCCGACAAACGGGATGGGCGACCAAATGCCGATGACGATGGCCACGATTCCGAGAATGAGGGCGGTTACTGCCATGCCGTTCGACGGCGGCTTCACTACCTGCTGGTAGACGTACTGTTGCTGTGGCGGCTGGTAGGTCATGGCTGAATGCTACCTGTGTACTTTCGTTCGATCTAGTCATTGCCCCGCTGGCACCGGTTGGTGTCGTTGCAGCAGGGCGGCTGCGCGTCGTTGACGCGGGTGTCGATTGTGCAATGGGGCATGCGTCTTCGGATACCTCCTTGCAATCGCCCCAACTCACATGGTATGATTAAGGTACAACGAAAGAGAGGAGGTGAAATGAACGAAATAGTGGACAACCTGGTGAAGCTCATCGGAGCAACCGCAGCCCTCATCACATCACTCGCACTGTGGAGGAGCAGCGGCAAGCGGAAGAAGAAGTAACCAGGCGGGCCGGAGATAGACCAAGTATCTCCGGCCCGGACCACCATTATCATTCACAACACCATGAACCAGATACTCAAGTACGCATCAGTCATCACGGCATTCGCCGCCGGCACGATCGCCTTCGCCACAGGATCAACATGGGCGGGCGTCCTCGCGATCGCCGCGGGCATCCTCGTCGCCGTCACCATCATCAGGAAGGACACCAAGGAGTGATTAAGTACCTGTCCCTGAAAGAGCTCGCTGCACGCATCAACGTGCAGCCCGCGACCGCAGCCAAGTACGCCCTCCCCGAGCCCGACGCCTTCATTGGCGACGTACGCGGATGGCTGCCCGACACAGTCGACGCATGGAACGCTGCACGCCCCGGGAAGGGCGCTGGAGCAGGGCGGAAGCCCCGGTCCTAGCTTCGGTGTCGTTGGTGTCGTCTACGCTGCCCGCATGACCGTTCGCCCGATCAAGTGCCCTACTGGTGACCACCCGGTGCGTGTGCTCGAGTACCTGCCCGCTGCCGAGCTGATCGTGGAGCATGCTGGGGTGACGCACGCAGCAGCCCGTGAGGCGCTCGTGAAGTACGAGTGCACCGTGTGTGGTGTGATCGTGGAGCACCACGTCTCCGACATGACACCGGCCCAGCTCCAGCAGTACGGGTATCAGTCGTAGCCGCGCACGTGCCCGCGGTCGTCGTCCATGCAGCACAGGAGCGCGGCCTTGATCGACGGCCACCGTGCACTGCAGTACTCGCACACGTACGGGTCAGTCACAATCGGCCCCCACGTCGTCTCTATCGCCTAGCAGCCAGTCCCCTTCAGCGGGTGGTGTTTCACGGTCGAGCATCCGAATGAGGGTGTCCATCATTCCCCCTTATGGAGCACGCGGAAGGGACCGCTGAACGAGAGGTCCCACGAGGAGACCATGCTGTCGTCGCCGTAGGCGCGGTACCAGTAGATGCTTCCTACCTGCCATGCATGCCCAAACCGGTCGAGCACAACCGATCCTGAAGGCAGTTCGTCCAGATCAGGGTGATGCTTCCGCACTCTGTTGCTGGTGATCCGCTTCGCCACGAGAACCTCCATCGTCAGAAAGGTACCGAAACCGGTACACATCCGGCACACCTGTGATCGTTTACGCGATGTAGTAGTTGTCCCACTTGCCTGGCAGATCCTGGCCCACCGTGAACATGGTGACGCCGGTGCGCGAGTACTGGCCGGTCAGATCCTCGAAGTACTTCGACCCGGGCTCCACGGTCGTTGCTTGGATGCGCGTGTACGGTCCGAAGTCGGTGACCTGCGCGTGATGCTTGTGCGCGGTCAACCACATGTCGGGGACGAACTTGCGTCGGTGTGCGAGGTTCTGGGACTGTGCCGCCAACCAGTTCGCTTCGCTGCCGGTGATCTTCTGCCCGTGCGCCATCGCCAGGGTCACGCCCTCGATGGTGGTGGTGGTTATCATCTCGCCGCGTGGTGAGTTAACTTTCACGTGCTGCAGGTCGGGATGCAGTTTGCAGATCTTCGCAATTAGGTCGGTGATGAGTCCGGTGGCGTTGTCGGCGTCGTCGGTGATGTTCTCCCGACCGCCGGCGCGGGACAGGGTGCCGTGGTTGCAGATCGTCGCCGCGTACTCGAAATTGTCGGTGAAGGGCGCGAGGGTCTTCACCCATTGCAGGTTCACCTCGAGGGCGGTCTGCAACTGGTCACGCAGGTTCAGGTCCACACTGTAGGGCTGGCTGGCGTAGGAGCCGTGCGTGCCCTCGGTGTGGTCGCCCATGTTCGCGAGGAGGATGGAGCGGATCCGCACGCCCCGGGTTTGGAGTGAGCGGATTTGCTCCACGACGCGTTCGAGGGACTGTTCGAGGCGTCGCAGGGTGCCCGGTGTGCCGTCGCCCTCGCCCTTCCCGAGTTGTAGGTCGGCGAGCGCCACCACGAGCCCTACAGGCTCACCCGCGACGGACTCCATTGGTGTGGGGGTCCAGGTGCGGAGGCGGTCCAGGATCGCGTCTGTGTCGATGCTGGACGCCTGTGGGGCCTTCGGACGCACGTTGTTCAGCTTGTTGAAGTACCCGCCGCCGGGTGTCGAGGTGACGCCCCAGGAGAACGTCACCTGCTCGGGGTCTTGCCCTTTGGAGCGGATGAACTTGCAGAAGTCGTCGTACCCCCACGCGACGGTTGAGGGGACCGTGTAGTCCGCGCTCCCGTCTGGGCGGTGCGTTTCCGACTCCCCGACCGCATGCGTGCCCGCGTTCAATGCAGGAGCGGACGCGAGCCGGAGCCGTTTCCGTGCTCGGCGTACGGATGCTTCGTGGCATCCGAGTTCGCGTGCGATCGCAGCGTTCGACCATCCGGCGGCGGCGAGCTCCATCACGCGGGCGTCATCGATCTGTCCAGGCTGGTTCGACAATGAATCCTCCTGGATGGTGTCTGGTTCCACACTCGCACCGCGGTTAGCGCTCGTGGCGTTGTGTTGGTCTCGATGGTGGGAACCAAGAATGATCTTCAAGTGCGCGTTGAGGGGAGGTCTTCGGCGACATCTCTCGTTATCGGCGCGTTGAACGTAAGCGTGTGGGTGCCTGCCGCGCATCGTCATGCCGCAGACTCTCCAGGGAAGGGAGCGCGGGGCGGGTAGCTCGTCGGCTGCCCGCCCCAGAAACACGAAAGCCCCGGAGCATTCCAGGGCTTGAAGTAGGCGCACTTGTATCGCGCACCCCTATGGTATCACGTCCGCGCTTGCGTTGGAAGCTTCCAGCGCAAGCAGCCTCAACGCAACATGGTCGACCTCCTCGCCCATCCCGTCAGCGAGCTCGAGCAGCCGATCCTCCCCCGCCCACAACTCCCCGCATGCTCGGCACTCCGCCACGAGCGCGCGGCCCTTCTTGACGGGGACGCGCACCGCCCACCGCATGCCACCGTCCTCGTCCGCAACGTGCTCCGTCTCGCACTCGGGGCACGCCGCAGTCAGTTCGAACTCACGGGGCGGGTCGAATAGATCCTCGATGCGTTGAACCCATGTCGTGAACATGCCGAACATCGTGTCGGGGTCGTCCAGGCGTCCGCCGGCGGCTTCGGCGTGGAGCACGTCATGCAGCCGTACCGTCGCTTCGATCAGATCCGCGGGTGCGGGTTGCCGGAAGTGATCCAGCCACGCCCTCACGCCCGCATCGATCGTCTCGTACATGGACACGGCCTTCATGTCGAGCAGATCCCCCGACCCGCCACCGCCCTTCGTTCGGCCGAGGTTCGGGTACCTTGCCAGGCGGAGTTCCTCGAGGAGCGGCCCGCATTCGGCGACCGTCCCCCCAACGAACACTGTGTGGTGTTGCGTGAGCCGGTCAACGGCCCTACTAGTGCTCTCCATCGGTCTCCTCTCCGTTGAGCGCCCGCTCTATAGCACCCGCAAGGTCTAACAGATCACTCACGGTTCCCTCCTTCCATCTCGGCGGCGCGGTGGCGCTCAATGCAAGCGACTGCCTGATCGAACGCCCAGACGCCATGCTCCGTGTATGCGCCGATGGTCGAGCGAACCTCCCGCAGCGCCTCGGCCTTCGCCCGCCGGATCTCTGCGGCGTGCCAGTCGGACGCCGCTTCCTGAGCCTCGTCGGCGGTAGCCCCAGCCATCACGGCGAAACCGCGGATGAACGTGAGAACCTGATCTGTCGTCGGCGTGTACTCACTCATCGTCTGCCTCCGCCGCGGCGATTGCGAAGCGAATCTTGACGCCCAGCGGAGAGTTCGCCTTGATGGGGCGGAGTTTCTCGTTGGTGATGTGGGCGTCGAGGTCCTTGCTCGTGGAGGTCCACCATCGACCTTTCGCCCGGTCTACGACGGTCCAGAGCCCGTCGTCAAACCTCGCGCTGAGACCGCTCAACCGAGCACTCATTCTTCGATCAACTCCCAATCATCCTCAGGTCGGTTGTTCGCCGGGAAGAGCTCGCTCGCCGTCATCCACCCACCCTCGGACGGGAACGTGTGGTCCAGAAACACGAGCCCGGGGAGCCCCTTGCTGAATGCTTCCTCGACGGCATGCTCGCCGTCTTCTGCCTCTACTTCGACGCTAGTGCTGACCACCTGCTGCATGTAGACCCTGTACTTAGCCATGTTCTTCATTCTCCTCTCGTCGTTCGCGGTCGATGCACCCCACGGCCTGTTCGAACGCCCCCACACCGCTCTCCGTGTACGCACCGATCGCTGACCCGATCGCTGCACGCTCCCGCTCGACGACTGCGCGCTCCACCTCTGCGATCATGCGATCCCACTGCGCTACCGCATCCTCAACGGACATCGGAATATACGCACCATCGCTGGGTACCTCGGTCTGGTACTCGATCCAGGCGTTCCGCGCTTCCTCTACGCTCGGCGTGTACTCACTCACCGCCCACCACCTCGCAGTTCGTTGGCGATGTGCTCACCGAGCTCGCCGGCGCCCATCGAGTGGTCCCCGTCCACACGACGAATGATCTCGGCGATCCGATCAGCGTCCACCTCGACCGGGGCAGCGAGAGCGGCGTCACTTGCCATGAGCACTCTCTGGAGCATCTCCCCGTACCCACCTACGGTTGCTGACTCCGCGATCGGGCGCAGGTAGCGAATCGCATCGGCCAGCTTCTCGCGGTCGGGGGACGGGGCAGGCTTCGGCGGGCAGTCCCCCTTGCCGTTATGCGGGGCCGCAGGGTCCACATCGCAAGCGGGGCACCGGACGGGACTCGGGGTGGGCTCATCGCCGTAGAGATCGTTCTCGATCCTTGCAGCGTGCTCCTCAGCCTGTCGCAAGGCTGAATCCATGCCCGAGAGGTACAGCTCTCCGAGACTGATGTTCGCTTCCCGAGTCGCTTCCAACTCCGAGCGCACCTGTCGAGTCCACAGCCGAATCGAGCGAGCCACAGCAGCATTCTCGGCTTCGCTCGGCTCCTGCGGGGCGCTCACTGCCGCACAGCGAGGATCACTGAGACCCACACTGTGAGAGTGGGAAAGATCCTCAGTGTGGTCTTCCAATGAAGCCTGCGGGGCGACACCAGCAGCAACTAGGGCGGCGCGCGCCTCGACCATGATGTCCAGCGCTTCTGGCATCCAATCATCGGGTGCAGTCATTTCGGCCCAGGTGGCCTCCGCAATATCGGGGCGGCTTTCCGGGTACCGAGTTGCCCAGATCGCCCGCGCTGCCTGTTCGATCTGTGCCTCGGTCGGGGCACCCGCGAGCAGACCGACAGCACGACCGGCCTCGTACACTCCGATCAACCCTGCCTTCGCCTTGTCGGCAGAGCTGGCCCCCTCGCGCGCCGCCGTGTAGATCTCGCGCAGCTCGTCCGGCTCCGGGGTTTCAGGTGTGGTCGTCATTTCCAAACCTCTCTCATGTCTTGGTCAGCGTATGGATCGTCAGGAAGTGGGGCGAACGGCTCCTTGTCGGACCGTCCTGAGTCGTACTGAGCCCACCAATGACCCGAATCCGCTCGACAGGCTCCACCGTGACCCGATGGGCGAACGCAGCAACTCCCTCCGAGCTGGTTTGCGCACTCACTCGCCATCGCTCTCACCCCCTACCGGCAGCGCAGGACACTCCTGGTCGTGCCGCTTCGTCAATTTCTTCTTCTGATGCAGGGTCAAGTGACTGGTGAGCCATATGGCCCCGCATCGGTTACAGCGCAGCATCGTCATCCCCTACCGGCAGCGGCCCGACTCGCCCCTGATGAAACTCAAGAACCTGAGACCGAACCCACGCGAGGCCCCTCGCATCACCGAGCGGGGCGGGCTCGAGCACCGTGCATGATGCATTGACCTGAGCGCCACACACAGGGCACTCTCGAACGAGTGGGCCTGCGGTCGTTTCATCGACTCTGGCGGACACCAAGCGCTCATCGCTCATCGTTGCCTCCTGTTGACAGCGGCTCCCAGACGCGCCTCGGGGCTCGCACGACGATGCCCTTGCGTTCCGGGTCGGCGGCGTTCCACTGGGCGACTCGACTCTGCGCGCCTTCGAGCGTGTAGCCCATGTCCACGGCCTCCGGATCGTCCGCATGCGCGGTCCCGTACTCCCACTCCGGCTCGGGTGCAGCAGCACGAGAGAGCGCGGCCTCCGCGATGCGCACCACCACGCCCTCAAGCGGGACACCCTCATGCTCGATCCCGAGGCGGTCAGCCTGCCCCTTGATGCACGTGCCCAGGTTGACCAGCGCGTCATAGTCTGTTTCGTTCATCGTCCGTTCCTCACAATCTCAGCGGCACGGCGGAGACCGTCTCGGTACGCCTGCCCGCGATCTGAAACCTTCACCCACTCGGCCTCACGCTCAGCGTCGATCTCGCCCGCGATGTCGCGCCCGAGCACCGGGAACGCGGGCAGGATCGCGTCGGACAAGTACTCGCCTACGCCATAGCCACAATCACCGTCAAGCTTCTTATCAATCAGTTGCACCATCCGCTCCCGCACGTCTCCGTCCGGTACTGTGAGCGCCTCCAGAGCGTCAGCGGCATCTCGCATCAGTCGCTCGATGGTTGCCGCGTAGATCGTCGCTACGCTGTTTCCGCGGTCTCGGATCATGTCGGCGCTGTTGCGCAGGTCCTCCGCGATCAGGGCTCGGGTTTTCTCGGGGGTCATGGTCTAGTCCTCCTCTACTTCCCCGGCGAGTTCCCGTTGGAGAATCGCCATCGTCTCGTCTGCCTGCTCGTCGAACTTGGCGGCGTTCTCCTCAAGCGCTTTCGACATGATCGACGCCATGCCGCGGTCGAAGGCGTAGGTGCCTGCCTTGACATCGAGTCCGCAGCGCGCGGTAAGGGCCGCATCTCGCCACCGCTTCGCCTCACGCCGATACCGTGTCGCCTGCTCGGTACGACGGGTCACTATCTCCTCGAAGCTACGCTCACTCATCGCCCCCACCTCCCAGCGCTGCCTCAACGGCGCGGACCGTCGGGCACGGCCAAGGTTCAGGACCCCAACTTAGGTTCGAGCAGATTTCTGAGCCGCAGGTGTCACGGTCACCTGGCCCTCGGTACGGGAAGTGCATCCTGACTACCGCTTCGAGCGCGGCGATCATCCGCGGCACCGTGTCCACGAGCTGATCCATTGCGAAGATCGTGCGCTTGGACGACGAGATCATCCACCGCCCCGTGTCCGTGTTCATCTTGAGGCTGGTGCTGTCGGCCTGCGCGTCCTCCGCGAGGCGCTTCTGCTCGGCCAGGTACTCGGTAATCGTGGTCACAGCCTTCTCCATTCGGTCCTCGGCCAGACGAGAGTGCCGCCTAGCGTGAATGCCTTGTGATCGCCCTTGTGAAACACGCGCAGAACGCAGACGTTCAGCCCATTCGGGTGCTTCGCATTGCACATACCTCTCACTCGGTCTCACCTCCTACCGGCAGCGGCTCCCACGGGCCAGCTTTGCGACGGCGCATAAGAGACCGCTTCGGCTTACTTCCCAGGGAGGACTGGTCTCTAGCGATCCCCTGTAGGGCTTCCTCAAGCGAGTACGCCATGTATATTCCTACTCCGAGCCCGTTTACGATGCAGTACTCCCATTCGCTCTCGTCAAGCGTCCCTTCGAGAGCATCAGCGAGACGCAAAACCTCCATTGCGACGAACTCGGCATCGTGGCTCCACGGTCGCGTCGTACCGTAAGTCACGCACGGCCAGGCGTTGCACCCGCACAGGCGCTCATGGTTCAAGCTGTCGGAGTTCATGAGGGCAGCCGCGATCAGTTCGCGCTTCTCGTCATCAGTCATCATGTTTCTCCTCGTTTCTGTTTCCACACCCGATAGTTCTCCTGCGCGATACGACGCCACTCCGCATCCTGAGCAACCCATGCTGGGTCAGCGTGTTCCGCCGCATGAACCGCAGCAAGCTCCCGGGTCATGTCGATCTGCGCACACCGCGGGACCGGGCACCGGAAGATTTCAACCGTCATGCCGCCACCCGCTCAAGCTGAGTAATCAGCTGTCGACCGATCTGCTCCGTGTACGCCGGCGGGATCGCCTCACGCAGCCCGTCGCGGTTCGCCCACGGCATTCCCATCACCTCGCGTCCGCGTTCTACCCCGGAGAAATTGCCGACGACATGCATGAACTCCCCCGGCTGCGGAGGCCTACCCATCTTCGTCGTGCGCGCAACATGCTGCGGGTGCTCGGGAGCAGTGAGTTCCCAGTTCGTCTCGAACAAACGATGCCGGTACGTTTCAAGACCGAACATCACACCGCAAAGCTCAACCGGGTCATGAAGTGGCGCACCGGGCACATTCTCGATCACGTACAGCTTCCCCGTCTCGTTTAGCGCATCTCGCGTCGGTTCGATCAGGTCAGGGTGCTCATTGCCTTGGATCTTTTGAGCGAGCGTGTGCATTTGGCATGGCGGGCTTGTGTGGACAGCCCGAATGGCGGGAAGTCGCACGGATCGAGAGTCACCGAAGTGCGGGCTCAGCCCTCGCATCTGAAACCAGAGTTTCTCCCCTGCGAGCAACCGTTGGAGCGCCTCGATCGCGTCCATCCGCAGGAACGGGAATGGGTACTTTGGTTGGGGGTCTATGTCCACGCCGACCACGTCCCAGCCTGCGCGGCTATACCCCATTCCCGCGCCGCCTTGGCAGCAGAACAGGTCGAGCAGTATTGGCTTCATGTTTGCCCCTGAACGTCGTGAGGGGCCAGCGGATGGCCGGCCCCTCGGGATACTAGAAAGCCCCGCCTGCTAGCGGGGCCAGTGTTTGCGAACGATGTCCGCGAGTTGCGTGTCAGTCGCATCCTCGGGCGCTTGGTGGAGTGCCCAGATCAGTGGTTCTGCACGCTGCAACCAGTCAAGGATGCTCAAAACGGACTTGTATCAGCGAACGAATCCCCGAACCCGGAGTTCTGTGCGACGTTCTGGGGCGCTCCCCACGACTGCTGCGACTGCTGAGCCGGGGGCGCCTGGTATCCGCCGCCAGAACCGCCCTGGGAAGCTCTGGGGATGATGCTGATCGAAGCGAACTGCACATCGATGCTCGCCTTCGCCGCGCCCGCGTTGTCGGTGTACACGTTCAGGCGCGGCATCCCCTCGATGCGGACCAGCGTGCCCTTCGACACCTCCCGGGCGAGAAGGTCGGCCTGCTCATCGAAGAACGTCGCCCGAGCCCACAAAGTCACCTCGTTCCCGTCCCGGTCAGTGACGTTCTCCCACTCGCCAGACTGCTTGTTCCTGCGCCGTTCCGTGTGCGCTACCGAGATGTCGAGCATGCGCTTCCCGTTCTGCGACGTGCGCGGCTTCGGTTCCGCCGCGAAACCCTCAATGCTGAATACTGCCTTGCTCACTTTTCCTCCTTGTTGAGTCGCTGCGCGATCTCCTTGATACGATCCGGCCGGAAACCCGACCACATGTCATCCCGCGACTCCCCCACAGCCACCACCGGAGCCGCCAGGAACCCAAGCTCCTTGAACGCGAGCAGGTTGCCCTCATCCATCGCGTCTTCCTCCACGAACTCGACACCGAGCTGACTCATCAGCCGCTTCGTCATGTCGCACTGCACGCAACGCTCTTTCGTGTACACGCGAACCACCGTCACCTGTTACCTCTTTCCAGCCATACGGCCATTTGACTCACAACACTCGCCGCAACTGCTGCTGCTGCTGCCACACCTCCCACGCCCCCAAACCCAAGCGTCGCCGGATCCGACGAACCGTCCGATCCGTGCACCCAGCCCGATCCGCGATCACAGGATCCGAGCACCGCAATCGCCATAGTTCGCTCACGAGCTCCTCCCGCTCGCGAACATCGGCGCGACTGCGCATCACGGTCGCCGCCCCACGTCGAGCTGCAGCGGCGACACCGCAGACCCCTCGACCGCATACTGGGCGGCCGTGGCGCGATCACGCTCACGAGCCTCCGCCAACGCCCGATTCACCGCCGGCGGCAGCGCCTGATGCTCGCTATGGTCACGACCAATCAGGCCACGGCTGCGAGCCGCACGCACATCCGCAGCGTTCTTCTTCCGCCACACAATGATCAGGTCACCCACCTGCAGCGAGTCCCCGCCGTCTGCGTAGTAGTCGATGACCACACGCTGCGCCGCGTCGAACGTCATCCCCGGAGCCTTCGCCCCGATCGTGGCCGCCCACGCCACCGCCCGCTCCTTCGTCATCTTGTCGGCCGTCGCGTACCGGTCAATCTCGAGCGACAGCGACAGCAGGTCGGCAACCTCGCTCGGTTTCATAGCCCCTCCATTCGTAGTTCGTCAGCGATACTGCGTGCCTTCTGCCCGGGCGACGGCTTCGAGCCGCGCCCGGCAGAACCCGCGACCGCACTCCCGTTGCCGCGCTCGCCATGCTTGCGACGCATCCAGTTCCGCCACGTCGCCGCCCAATCGACCTTCACGCCCTTCTGCCCCGGCTGAGCCACCCAGTAGTCGATGAACACCCGATGCTCGGCCTCAAGATCAACGCCGGGGCACTCGGTTTGCATCTGCTGGATCAAGTCACGCTCAGGGATCCAGTTAGCGTCGACCCGTGACCCTCGCGCTTTGCGCGGAGAGGTCTCTTTAGAGACCTCTATAGGTACTGGGTCGGGTCGGGTCGGGTCGGGGTTACGAACATTATCCGAACCGTTCGCAACCGTTCGCCCGAACATATCCCCAACTTCCGCATCATCCTGCGGTTTCTTCTGTTTGCGTTTGGCTCGTAACTCCCTCATGCGTTCCCGACTCGCCTCGCGCTCGGCGTCTACGTCTGCCTTACGCGGCTGATACTCAAGCCAGTTGCAGAACAGATAGCCACCAGACTCGCGCTCCCAAAGCCCCGCTTCCACCAACGCGGAAGGTACCGAAGGTGGCACGCCCCACAGTTCCAACATGTACTCCGGTACGTGCCCGTCAGTGAGTTGGTCAGCGCACCAAGAGCCCGCGATCGTCCACGTTCCGACCGCCGCAAACCGAGACCGTTTCGGGATCGACAAGAACTTACGAGAGGCGTGCAGCCCATCGTCCACCTTGAACCACGCCAACGTCTTCCTCCTCTCTCAAAACGGTTGCTCCTTGACCTCTTCGCGGCCCCCGAAGTCGTCCAGGTAGTAGCGCCCACCATCCGGATAGATCACGGGTGTGACGAGCGCCCTGAGCGCCGTCTTCGCATGCGTGGAGTCCGACCGGAGCCGCACCCCACGCCGTTCCAGATCGGCCCTCAGATCGCCTTCCGCGTCCTCCTTATGGCCGTTGCAAAGCCCACAGGCCGCCAGCAGATTCGACAACCGATCCAACACCCCGGACCGTGCTCCACCATGCCCCCGGTTCGCGCGATGATCCGCACACGACGCCTCAACCAGGCAGCCGTCCAGGCGGAGAACGCAAAGGCCGCCATCCCGTTCCAGGACAGCGGCCGTCGTCTTCTTCGGCAAACTCATGACGGTTCGCAGAAGTCGTGCCCGAACAGCGACGCTTTCCCGCAATAGATGCAGTGGGCGCGACTGACCGGGTGACGCACACCGCATTCGCCGCAGTGCACGATCGGGATACCTGTCTGGGTCGTAGTCACGTCAGCTCCTGCTTTCGTGCGTCCTTCAGCCCGGACAGGTCGGCCGCGTACCCGGCCTGTTGGACCGCGGCCCACGCCTTCTGCAGTTCCTCCATAGTCGACGCTGCCTGCAGCCATGCGGCGGCAGCATCCCTCGTCGTGAGCGGCTGCACCGTGAACGGCTCCTTGCGCCCCCGAGTCACCGTCAGCATGATCGTCTTCGGCTCGTCAATGTGGGACAGGTGGCTGATCTTGATGCCGCCTACCTCGTACTTCCCGAACTTGACCGTGGGATCCCCATAGAGGCGCAGCGAGCGGCCGATATAGGAAGAGACGCCGTTGCCCCAGATGCCGATGAGGACGCGCCGCATCGACAGGTTCGGCTTGTACGGACGCCCCGGGAACTCCGTCAGATGCAGTTCGAGAGGCTGATCAGTTTCGAGGACGCGAACGTCGCTCACGGTCACGGTCTTCGGACCGGCGATGTAGTCGTCGTAGTTCTGCTGGTCCGACTTCGGTTGGATGATCTTCGAGATGTCCATCAGAGGTGAATCTCCTCGCTCTCGTAGTTGTCTTGGTAGTCGTAGACCGCAGCCATGGGCGGTTCCACGACGTGCTCCCCGGACGGGTAGCCGGGCCAGATCCCGGCAGCCATGCACTCGGCGTACACCCGCCTGGCCTTCAGGGCTTTGTCACGCCCCATGTCGATGAAGTCGGACCGGAGGGTGCAGACGCTCACAAGGTAGGGTGCGCGCGTCTCTACGACGACGAACTTGAACTCGTCATCCCATCCCGAAGCCCACCTGAACACGTCCTCGTACATCGCGTCCTGCAGGTCATATCCGAACTTGAACGCGGTCCGGGCGAAGTCTTCCGGCTTGGCGGATCCTGCCGTGGTCTTGAGGTCCACGATCGGCCCACAGAAGCGGTCAGCACGTGCACGGACCCTCACCCCGGTTTCCGGGCAGGTCGCGAACGCTGACACCTCCGACGCCCCATCCCGCTCGAACAGGGCAGCAGCGTCGCGGTTCGCGAGGACCGCTTCAGCGATCGCGTTCGGCTTCTCAACCTCATGCCGAAGCATCGGGATCAGTCCTGCCGCACGTGCTGCTGCTTTCGCTTCCTGCGAGGCTTTCGTGCGCCAATTCTCGAAGTCCAGCACCTCGACACCCCACCCGGTGCCGAGAACCTTCGCATGCACGATCGACCCTAGATCGTAGGAGTCCTTGTGTTCCTGGTTGCCGTCGAGCACGACATGCTTGAACCGGGCCGGCGCGTCCAGGATCAGCTTCGCCCCGGTGGACGACAGCTCATCTTTCGGCGCATGATATTCCGCCTCCGGGAGGCCGTACACAAGCCCGTCACGCGTCACCATGAACCTTCTCCTCTCTGATCCTGTCCACCTCGTAGTCCGTGTACCGGTCCGCAGCTTCCTGCACCATGCAGTCGTCGCAGTCGCACCGGCGGTCCCGATCGTCCGGCACCCACCCCGCATCGAGACGGTCATGCCGAGACATCACGGCTCCTGTTCGGGCACTCACTGTTGCCCTCCCGAGTGAACGGGTTCCGGCACCGGCCACACATGTGCGGGCGGTCCGGCCGCTCCACCTCGTCCAGGAACAGGCCCGCACCAAACGAAAGACCCGGAGGATTCCACCCCCGGGTCTCGTTCAAAAACGTTGGCGTCTCAGACATCACGACACCACCTCCGGCACCGTCTGCTGCCACTCGCCATGAACGCCCACCCGCCACCAGGCGGTTTCCTTCGTGAACCGGGTCACCCACCCCATCGCATCGAGTACGCATCCCGGGTCGGCGCAGACCCAAACGGATGCGTGCGAACGTGTGTTGTCGTACCCATGGGGCTGGTTCGTAACGAGCACCTCGGACCGCCTGTGATCGCACTTCGCTTCGTCTTGCTTGCTCATGCTTCTTCTCCTATGTCTCGTATGGTGAGCCGCATCGACGCTGGCTCACCTCGCCGGTACACGATGACCGGCATTCTCTTCACCATGAACTCGTGCGTGTCATCCGGCACGATCTCCGCATCCACGAGCCCGTCGCAGAGCGCCTTCAGCGTCGGCACAGGGTTCTCGTCATCACGCCGCGTGCGGGTGCTCACGAACCATGTCAACACCACCTCGCAACGTGCCATCGTGGGAAGTACACGAGCCCGGGCGTGCATCAGGCCGCGAATCTCTTTCGTGAGTTTCGCGGCCTGCATGTGATGCATCCGATAGTTCAGCGACAGGGGCGGCTTCGCCCAGTCGAAATCGAAATGCCATTCACCGTCTGCCACGCCGCACCTCCCACAAGTACAAGACGCGCACGACGAGCAACGCCACAATCACGAACAACAGATCGCCGCCGTTCACGACAGCACCCACTCCAACGCCCAGATCCGCTGCGTCAACTCGCTCACCCGATCCACCCAGTACGCACGAGACGAGTCCTCAACAGCCATCTCCACGCACGAATCCGCATACGAACGATTCGCCCGCATCACCGCAATCTCCGCCCGCACCTCATCCATCGACTTCATCGCCACTCCCTCCTGAAAACTTGAGCGGGGTATGGGGACGCCGGTAGTTCCATCCGACGCCCCCTCATCTAGGTACGACCGCATACGCGACCCATCCCGTACGACAAACCCCGATGCCGCCGCCAGGTGACACACACCCGCGTCAACGCGCTATCGCGCCAGTACCCGTGCGCCGATCCGCGAGCGCACACACGGGCCAACCACCTAGAACGCCGGCGGCTCCTCGTTCAGCTCCACACGCAACCCATCAGGGTCATGCGTCCAGCGCGCAACTGCGCCGCGCGCAAAGCGGACCTCGCGAACGCCACCAACAAGGTTCAGCGACTGAGCGACCTCACCCGGAAGGGATACGCCCACCGGACGATCACCCTTCAGGAAGCGGTACATCTCATCTGCATCAGCCACGATCTCGCCGATAGTGCCCCGGACGTTCGTTGACATCCGAAGCTTGACCGCATGATTCAGGGCTTCCGTCCGAAGATGTGAATCACTTGCCGGCACGTCCATGAACGCGCTTCCGATCTCTGTAGCCATAACAACCACCTCTCATTTGCGGACCATCCGCCGTGGCGGTCAGGGTCACGATCCCTGCACGTCACCGGGTAACCCAGCCATGACGCGACAACCATGTACCGCCCGCACATAACCCGTGCCCGGTTCCCCGCGACTGCGAGGCCAAAACTTTGCGACAGGGACCTACCTGCCGACTTTCCACCACCGCACCCCTACGCCCCCACCACGAGACGATCAACAGGATCTAGCGAGATATTCAACGTCCGAACCTCTGGAACCGGGGCCGGGTGGCCATCGGAATTCAGTCGAACTATGTTCGTGGATCCGCCGCTTTCGACAGCGACGGACCCGAAAAAGGGAATGCTGTAGCCAGCCCTCCCCATCAGGAGGGATGAACCAGACGGTTCAGATCAGGTAGTGGCGACCTGCCACACGCGCGCCCTACGGCCACTCGGCGTCAGCCGGTAGATACCCGCGAACTCCACGCGGCCCTGCTCCACGAGCTCAGACCGAGCCGAACGCACTCGCTGCGGTGACCAAGGCCAAATGCGGGGAGAGTGGTACTCGAGAAGCTCGTGGTTAGCCAGCGGCCCCACGTCCTTGAGAATCGCGAACACGTACTCCTGAGACGGACACACGTCCACCGATCGGCCGGCGTCCACCGAAGTCACCGGATCCGACGACCGCGACCGCGACGCCGCACCATCCAAAACCATGCTGCTCATGACTCCTCCAATCCGAGCCGCTTGGCCCGATACGCGGCGACCTCAGACGGGATGAACGCATTCAGCCGCCCCTGCTTTTTCGGCCTCGGGAACTCCGGCTCACCGCGCTTGTGATCGAGCCGGTTGTAGACCGTTTGCACCTTCAGGCCGAGGAACTCCGCCACCTGCTTCGTGGTCCACGTCGGCTCAAAGCTCGTACCTGCATACCCGGTGCTCATGCTGCAACCGCCCCGAGTTCATCGACGCTCCGCGGCAGAAGAGAGCGGGCAGGAACCTCCAGCGCCGCTGCGATGATGAAGAGCTCATCAACCGTGAAGGGAGACTCCCCGCGAAGCTTGTTGGAGAGTCTCGAAGACGAGAACCCAGTCAAGCGGCAGATGTCCGACTGTCGTTTCCCGGCCCGGGCGATTGCTGCCCTGACCTCACCAGCGACCAGGTTTCGTTGCTTTTCCGTTCCCATGTGGATAACGGTAGGTCGCACCTGGGCACGTGTCAACCTGGGGTACTGTGTTTCCCGAAATTGATATAGGATTCCCTACATGGGAACAGACAAGGCATCAAATGCTCGAGACATCGGCCCGATGACGGTCGCTGTCGCCGAAGAGCTGAACGCGCTACTTGGCCGGCGGAAGGTCAGTGCCGCGCGCCTATCTCGTGAAGCCGGCATACCCCGCACCACCTTGCATAAGACATTGAATGCTCTGCGTGCTATCGATGTTGACGACGTACTTAAGATCTGCAACCACCTTGGCGAGGACACCGCAGATCTGATTGGCCGCGCCGAAGACCTGGTCATGATCCAGCGAATGCGCGACGTTGACGCGAATGTCGGTGGCACCAATGAGAATCCTGAGTCCCGGAAACAGAGCGACTTCGGCCTCGTCTCCCACCCCTTTACGGAGGAGACCGGCGAACTCATGGACGAATAGGAGACCCAATGCAGCGCCTCGTGACCTTCGCGGACTCCATCGCCGTCACATGGGAGTTCACCTTCGACCTCGACCCAAACCGCCCAGGCAACTACTCCGACGAAGCTCGGCACATCAAGATCCTCGACGGCATGACCTACATCAAGACCATCTGCTCATTTGCGCACGAGCTCGGACACGCGGTCCTCCGACACGTTGAGTCGATCTTCCCGCACGTGAACGAACGTCAAGAGCGAGCCGCCGACGAATGGGCGGCCCACTTCCTTATCGATGTTGAGGAGTACAAGTTAGCCGAGGCCAAGTACGGGAGTCGTACCGATTGGATCGCCCAGGAACTCGGCGTGCTCGAGCGACTCGTCATTGCCTTTGAAGGCACTCTCGACCGCCTCGGAGATGTCGTCTACCAAGGCTCGAGGATGGGACTCGGCCAGTACGTCGCTAAGTTCGAGGTTGCCTGATGGCGCGCCCGGCACTCCCCATCGGTGCATGGGGAGAGATCAACTACACCACCCGCTCTGGGAAGCCTGCCGCCTACGCGCGATTCCGCGACTATGACGGAGTGAGCCGCCCAGTTCTCCGCACTGGGGCGAGCAAGGCTAAGGCGAAGACGGCTCTCTTGGAAGCGCTCGCGGATAGATCGAAGCCCTCACTGGGCGACATCAACCGCGATACGAAGCTCCGAGAGCTTGCCGACATCTACGAAGCTGAGATGGAACGCGATTCGAAGCTCGGCCCCCAGACGAAGAACAACTACAAGTCGAAGCTGAAAACGATCCGTGTCGGGCTTGGCGGTGTGACCATTGCCGAGGCCACGCCGGCTCGGCTTGACCGGTTCGTGCAGGCTGTCGCCACGAAGCATCCTGGCGCAGCCCGGATGGTGCGGACCGTCTTGAAGAACATGATGATGCTCGCGGTGCTGCACGAAGCAGTAGACCGCAATCCCGTGGTGGAGACTCGGGCGGTTGCACGTGCAGTCCCGAACTTCAGCGCACTGCGCGCCCCGCAGCTCATGGAGATCCGGGTGCTGCTGCAGCAGTGGGATCGTAAGCCGATCGGCAGGCACCCGAGGAACGGGAGCCTGACGGACGCCACGGACATGTATCTCGCCACGGGCACGCGCACGGCCGAGCTCCTCGCGTTCGATTGGCCCTCGCTCGACCTACTCCAGGAACCTTACGAGGCCACGGTCGACAAGACCGTCATCAAGAACACGGCAGGCAAGCTCGAAATCCAGCACCACACGAAGAACCATCTGATTCGCCGGCTCGAGCTACCGAACTCGGTGGCCAGCATGCTCATCAGGCGACGCGTGAACGCTACCTGCGACCTCGTGTTCCCATCGCAGGCGGGAACGCTGCGCTGGCCGGATAGCTTGCGGCGGGACTGGCGGGACGCTCTCAGGGGATCGGAATACGAGGGCCTGAAGCTCGGGCTATACCGAAAGAGCGTCGCCACACACATCGCCGACCGGCTGGGCGTTGAAGCTGCCCGGGATCAGCTCGGGCACACTGGGCTTGCGAACTTGAAGTACTACGTGGAGCCGGCGAAACGGGGGCCTGAGGCGGCTGCCGTGATTGATGAACTTTTCCAGCAAAGCGCAGACTAAATGCACACTTGATCGCCGAAACTGGTCCAGAAACCAAGAAAGCCCGGTCAGATTTATGATCTGACCGGGCTTTTCTTGTGTGGCGGGTGAGGGATTCGAACCCCCGTAGGCAGTGCCAGCTGATTTACAGTCAGCCCCCTTTGGCCGCTCGGGTAACCCGCCATCGGTCGCGCGAGCACGACCAGGAGACCACATTACCGGCTCGCCGTCGCGAACGGAAATCGACCCGCAGGCGTGGCAGGATCGAGGCATGACGGCACTTCCCGCAGGACTCTCGCTCCGCACCGCGCACCGCATCGACGACATTCCGAGCCGCACCTTCTATGCGATCGCGCGACTGCGGCAGGAGGTGTTCGTCGTCGAGCAGGACTGCGTCTACCTCGACCTCGACGGTCGCGACCTCGAGCCGGGGACGGTGCAACTGTGGGTGGAGGACGCGACGGGCGGCATCGCCGCGACGATCCGGATCCTCGCCGAGGATGCCCAGGAACCCGGGCTCCGCAGCATCGGGCGGGTCGTCACGGCGCCCGCATGGCGGGGTCGCGGCGTGGCCGGGGCCCTGCTCGAGGCCGGCATCGCGGCCTGCGCGGGCCGTCCGATCCTGCTGCACGCCCAGTCGCATCTCGCGGAGTGGTACGCGCGTTTCGGCTTCGCGCCCTGCGGTCCCGGCTTCCTCGAGGACGGGATCCCCCACACCCCGATGCGCCGCGGCTGAGCCGTGCCCCCGAACGAGCGGCGGGCGCGGCTGACGCGGCCGAAGCGACAGACGCGGCGAACGCCGCAGTCGCGCCGAGTCGCCCTCACTCCTCCAGGCCGGGTACCGGGATGGCCAGCCCGTGCCGGTGCGCCCGAGCCGACACCGACTGCTCCCGCAGCAGGGTGAGGAGCTCGACGGGGCCGGCCATCGTCACGGGCTCGGCCCAGAGCGCCGTGCGGTCCAGACCGCCCAGCCATTCGGCCGCGCGCACGGGGTCGCCGCCGATGAGCCGCACCCGGTCGGCGCGCACGCCGTCCGATCCGACGGGACCGGCGACGGCGAGCCGTTCCACCCACGCGTCGTCGCGCTCGAGCGACACCTCGATCCCGAGCCGATCGAGCAGGCCGCCGAGCCCGGGCGGCAGCAGCACGCCCGTCGACACCGTGATGGGAGCGCGCACGAGCAGCGCGGCCGCGAGCACGCGCACGAGGGCCGCGAGCGGGCCGTGCTCCGCGAGCCGCACCTGCGTCTGCACCGGGTGGTATCTGACGAGGTTGCGCTCGATGCCGAGGCCGATCGCGTCGTGCTCCGCCCCGAAGCCGGTGCGCCAGACGAGGGCGTCGGCGAGGGCGGCGCGGCGCACGCCGTCGAAGTCCGCATAGTCGAGCACGGGCTGCGCCGCCTCGATGAGCAGCTGCACCTCGGGTTCGAGCCCCCGCAGGTGCAGCGTCTCGCTGCGCGTGCCCGCGCGGGGCTGCCAGGAGCCGAACGGCAGCAGACGATTGGGCCCGCCGCTGAGCGCCGGGAGTCCCATCACGGCGTCGTTCCATCCGCCGGAGGGGTGCCGCTCGACGCGGGCGCCCGTCGTCGGCCGGTTGAGCGCCAAGCCGGCGGCCTCGGCCCCGGCGATCCACTGCTCGACCTCGTGCGCGTCGGCGGACTGCAGCCCGGCGACCGCGCCGCTCCCCGCCGCGTTCTGCAGTTCGACGGCCTCGCCGAGGCTGCGCGCGTGGGCGATCCCGAGCACCGGCACGCCGCGCGCGTCGTCCCAGAAGGAGGACTCCGGCGCGACGCCGAGCCGCACGCCCGGCGACCACAGCCGGCCCTCGGCGTCGAGCCGCTGCGGCTCGACGAGCCAGCGCTCCCCGCGGCCCAGCTCGGTCAGCGCGGCCAGTCCTGCGGCGTCGGGCGGTGCGGGCAGCGGGCCGAGGTCGAAGGCGAGCGGGTCCTCGTCGCCCGGCCGAGCGGTGTCTCCGGGGCGCAGGGCGCGCACCGCGTCGGCGAGGCCCTCGCGGAAGCGCCGGGATCGGGCCACGCTGCCGACGAGGATCGCGGCGTGCGCGGCGCGGAGATCCGTCCCCGCGCCGCGGAAGGCGGAGGTCACGAGGTCGGCGATCGCCGCGTCGAGGTCGGCCGAGGGCGTGACGATGACGGCGCCGCGGGCGCGGAACCGGCCCTCGACGCGCAGGTCGGGGCGCGCGCGGGCGAGTGCCGTGGCCGCCGCGCGATCGCCGAGGATCACCGCGCGGTCGACCTCGCGGTGCGCGACGAGCTCCGTGAGCGTGCGCGTCTCGGCCACCGCTTCGAGGCGCACCGCGCCCGAGACGATCCCACCGGCCTCCCACTCCTCGAGCAGGATGCGAGCGGAGTCGGCGACGCGCTGCGGCACCGCCCAGAGCACGCCCGCTCCGGCACCGAGCGCGGCGAGCACGGCCTCGGCCTGAGCCGCGATCGGTGTCGCCGCGTCCGCGGCCACGAGCACGAGCCGCTCCGGCGCGAAGGACGCCCCGCGCACGGCCGCGAGGCCCTCGGCCAGCTGCCCGGTGTACCGGGCGGCGTCGACGAGGTCGTCGACCTCCGCGTCGAGCTCGGCCACCGGTGCGCCCGTGTCGGCCGCGAGCGCCTGCAGCAGGCGGTCGCGCGCGGCGACGACGGCGAGCGCCGCCCGCCGCAGTCGCGAGGCGCGGCCGCCGTGGGAGAGCCGGGTCCAGCGCTCCCCGTCCTCGCGCGCGTCCTGCGCGGCGCGCTCGGGGTCGAGATCCGCGGCGGAGAGCGCGACGGTGTCGTTGACGGGATCCCGCTCCTGCGCCGCGCCCGCGGCGCGATCGAGCAGCTCCCGCACCCACTCGCGGTTCGCCGGCACGCTCGCGTCCGTCCCCGGTTCGCCCGCGAAGCCCGAAGCGGACACGACGGGGATCGCGCGCGGCGGCACGAGGTCCGCGAGCCTCATCTCGCCGTCGGTTCCCCGGCTGAGTCCGAGCACCGCAGCGGTGAGCCCGCCGGTGTCGAAACGCACCGGCTCCTCCGGGGCGCGGTAGAAGAGCGCGCTGTCGCGCTCGCTCGGATCCCACTCCCTGGCGCGCAGCTGGGTGCGATGCGACGCGGGCGCGGGATCGACCGCGAACCGCGCCGCCGCCGCGAGCTCGCCGCGTGCCGCCGCGAGCGCCGCCGCCGGGGCGGCCTCGTCCTCCGCGAGCAGCGCGGCGAGGCGCGACACATCCGATGCCGGGTCCGCGGCCTCCGCGGCGAAGCCGACGAGCAGGTCGACCGCGCTGCCGAAGCGCTTCGGGGCGACCACGGGCAGCGCGATCCTCACGTCGATCCCGGAATCCGCGACGATGCCGGCGAGTCCGGTGGCGACGCCGCTGCGCAGTTGGAGGGAGGCGAGCTCCGCGCTGCGGCTCCGCTCGGCGAGTTCGCGCGCCGCGGCGAGCAGCACGGGGTCCTCCGTCGCGAGCACGGGTCTGAGCACCGCCGCGCGCCCGGGGTGCAGCGCGAGCTCGGCGAGACGCAGGAACTGGGCGCGGAGCTCCGCGCGATCCTCGATCACGGGCACCGGCAGCCCGCTCAGGATCGATGCGATGCGTTCGGCTCCGGCGACGCCCGCCACGCCGATGACCACCTCGGCCGCGGCGCCGCCGTCGGCGACCCGGCGCTGCGCCCAGCGGCTGATGCGGTCGTAGTGCTCGCGCGATTCGGGGAGCTCCGCGAGCAGCCGCACGCCGACGCGCGCGCGGTCGAGCTCCGGGTCGGCCAGCGCGCGACCGAGGAGATCGGGCACGAGCCTGGCCCAGCGCACTCTGTTCGGGGCGATGTGGATCGTGGTGCCGTGCTGCGCCGCGGCCTCGAGGATCGGGCGCAGCGCCCGGGCCGCGCGCGCGGTATCGGACTCCGCGGACCAGTCCGAGCCGCCGGGGGCGAGCCGCGCGGGATCGACCTGGAGGTGCCGCACGGCGGCGTGCGCGGCGAGGGAGGTGAGCCGCGCGGCCTCCGCCTCGGCCCCGGCGGGGCCGTGCACGGGCTCGCCGAGCGGCACGACGACGGTCGTCAGCCCGGCCTCCGCGTGCCGGCGGATCGCCTCGGCGAGGCCGGAGAGGCGACCGGGGTCGCCGCCCTCGGGCAGCCGGGCGGCGAGCACGAGCCCGGCGACCCGCTCCCGCAGCCACCGGCGGGCCACCGGCATCACCGCCCACGGCAGGCCGAGGGAGGTGGCGCCTCCGGCCCGCACGGCCAGCCGGTCCCGTACCGGCATCGAGCGCGGCACCTCCTGCGCGACCTCCCGCAGCCCCGCGGCCGACGCGAAGGCGTCGTCGGTGCCCGCGACGAGTTCGAGGAGCCGCCGGGTGAAGGCGAAGCTCTCGGGGTCCCCGGTCAGCCCGGCGAGCACCTCGGCCGGGGGCGCGGCGTCGGCCGCGTCCCGGGCCCGCGCGATCCAGGCCTCGGCGCGGTCGCCCGCCGCCTCGGCGAGCGCCGACCACGCCGCCGTCTGCTCCGCGACGGCGTCGAACCCCGGCACCGCCGTGCGCGACGCGGCGGCTGCTCCCTCATCGGCCATGTTCCACACTGTACGACGGGCCGCCGACGGGGGCGGCGAGGCGCACCGGCCCCGGGCGTCCTCCCAGGCTGGCCTACGCGAGCAGCGCGCGATCGTCGAGCTGCGCCCCCTTGATCTTCGCGAACTCGGCCAGGAGCCCGGGCACGGTGAGGCGCCGCTTCTCCTCGGCCGAGGCCTCGAAGACGATGTCGCCCTCGTGCATCATCACGAGCCGGTTGCCGAGACGCAGCGCCTGCTCCATGTTGTGCGTGACCATGAGCGTGGTGAGCCCGCCCTGCGAGACGATGCGGTCGGTGAGCTCGGTGACGAGCGCGGCGCGCTGCGGGTCGAGCGCGGCGGTGTGCTCGTCGAGCAGCAGGATGCTCGGATGGGTGAAGCCCGCCATGAGGAGGGACAGCGCCTGGCGCTGGCCGCCCGAGAGCAGGCCGACCTTCGCCGTGAGCCGGTGCTCGAGACCGAGTTCGAGGGCCGTGAGCTCCTCGCGGAACCGCGCCCGCAGCGCGCGGGAGAGCGCGAGGCCGAGCCCGCGGGGCTTGCCGCGGCGCACCGCGAGCGCGAGGTTCTGCTCGATCGTGAGGTCGGGCGCGGTGCCCGCCATCGGATCCTGGAACACCCGGCCGATGTACTTCGCGCGCTGGTGCTCCTTCAGCCGGTTGACGCGCTGGCCGTCGATCTCGATGACGCCGGCGTCGACCGCGTAGCGGCCGGAGATCGCGTTCAACAGCGTGGACTTGCCGGCCCCGTTCGAGCCGATGACGGTGACGAAGTCGCCCTCCTCGAGCGTCAGGCTGAGCCCGGCGAGCGCCCGGCGCTCGTTGACGGTGCCGGGGAAGAAGGTCTTCTCGATACGGTCGATGGTGAGCATGCGGCTACCTCCCGCTCGTCTCGTCGGGGGTCGCGGCCACGGGCTCAGATCCGGGCGACGCGGCTGCCGCGGGCGCGGCGGAACCGTCTTCGACCACGATCCGCCCGTCCCGTCGCCTGAGCGCGGGGATGCGGCGCAGGAAGCGCCACCGCGGCAGCAGCAGCGCCGCGATCACCAGGACCGCGGTGACGAGCTTCATGTCGTTGGGGTCGAGTCCGGCGCGGAGCGCGAAGAAGATGATGAGGCGGTACAGCACCGCACCCAGCACGACCGCGAGGCTCGCGACCCAGATGAAGCGCTGCCCGAAGACCGCCTGGCCGAGGATGACCGAGGCGAGCCCCACGAGGATGAGTCCGACGCCCATGCTGATGTCGGCGAATCCCTGGTACTGGGCGACGAGCGCGCCGCAGAGCCCGACGAAGCCGTTGGAGATGGCGAGCGTGAGGATGGTCGTGCGGTGGGTGTTCACGCCGAAGCTGCGGATCATCGGGCCGTTGTCCCCGGTCGCCTGGATCGCGAGGCCGAGGTTCGTCGACAGGAACCAGTCGACGAGGAGCTTCAGCACGAGCACCGCGACGAGGATGATCGCGATGCCGGCCCAGCTGCCGAGGAGCTCCGCGTCCTTGAGCGGCGTGAAGACGGTCTCGGCGCGCAGCAGCGGGAGGTTGGCCGCCACGGCCGTGTCCTCCTTCGCCGTGCCCATGATGCGCAGGTTGATCGTCCAGAGGGCGATCATCGTGAGGATTCCGGCGAGCAGGCCGTCGATCTGCCCCTTGGTGTGGAGCACTCCGGTGACCGCGCCGGCGATCAGCCCCGCCCCCGCCGCCGCGAGGGTGGCGAGGACGGGGTTGATCCCGTTCGTGATCAGCGCGGCGGCGACCGCCGCACCGGTGGTGAAGCTGCCGTCGACCGTGAGGTCGGGGAAGTTCAGCACCTTGAAGGTGAGGTAGACGCCGAGGGCCATCACCCCGTAGATGAGGCCCAGTTCGAGCGCGCCGATCATGCGTTGGTCCTTTGCTTCGTCCGGCGGGGCCGACTACTCGACGGTCTCCGCCTGGTCGAGGATCTCCTGGGGGATCTCGACGCCCATGCGCTCGGCGGCCCCGGGGTTCACGACGTAGGTGAACTCGCTCGCGAACTCGACCGGCATGGTCGCGGGATCCGCGTCGTCTTGCAGGATCTTGATCGCCATCTCGCCGGTCTGGTGGCCGAGGCTCTCGTAGTCGATGCCGAGGGTGGCGATCGCGCCGCCCTCGACGGTGCCGGACTCTGCGCCGATCACGGGGATCTGCTTGTCCTCGGCGACCTGGATGAGCGAGGAGATGCCGGCGACGACCATGTTGTCGGTGGGGACGTAGATCGCGTCGACGTCGCCGAGCGCCTCGGTGGCCTGCGCGATGTCGTTGGCGGTGGTGACGGTCTTCGTGACGATCTCGAGGTCGAGATCCGCGGCGGCCTCCTGCGCGGCCTCCACCTGCACCTCGGAGTTCACCTCGCCGGAGGCGTAGACGATGCCGATCTTCGCGGCGTCGGGCACGATCTGGGTGATCATCTCGAGCTGATCGGAGAGCGGGGCCATGTCGCTCGTGCCGGTGACGTTGGCGCCGGGCTCCTCGTTCGAGTCGACGAGCTCCGCGGAGACCGCATCGGTCACCGCGGTGAAGAGCACGGGCTTGTCGGCGATGGCCTGGGCCGCCGCCTGCGCCGCGGGGGTCGCGACGGCGAGCACGAGGTCGGCGTCGGAGCTCGCGAAGGTCTGGGCGATCGTGACCGCGGTGGCCTGCTCGCCGTTCGCGTTCTGCTCGTCGAACTCGACGGTCTCGCCCTCGACGTAGCCGGCGTCGAGGAACGCCTGCTTGAAGCCCTCGGTGGCCGAGTCGAGCGCGGGATGCTGCACGAGCTGGCTGATCCCGATCTTGACGGACTCGAGACCCGCGGCGTCGTCGCCGCCCTCGGAGTCGGAGCTGCTGGAGGAGCAGGCGCTGAGCGTGAGCGCGGCTGCGGCGGTGAGGCTCGTGACGGCGAGCGCACGGCGGCGGAACGAGGTCTGACGCATGGGATATCGGTCCTTACGATGGGGCCGCCGTGGCCGAGCCGCGGCGGTCGGGAAGGATCGGCGGAGAAGAACGCCGATTCCAGCATGGTAGACCGCGCCACCCCGCTCCGCGCAAACGGGGCCGGGCTTCGTGATCGAGCCGTTGCGCTACGCGGCGCCGCCGAACTCGCCGGTCGCCACGATGATGGCGCGCGCGAGCACCGCGTCGCGCATGAGGAAGCCCTGCACCGCGGGGGTCGCCTGCGGGTCGACGTCGATGCGCTCGACATCGAGGGCGTGGACCACGAACCAGTAGTGGTGCACGCCGGTGCCCTCGGGCGGAGCGGCTCCCGTGAACGCCGGCTCGCGCTTCTCGTTCGGCATGGTGATGGTGCCCGCGGGCAGCAGCGCGCTGCCGAGGGCGCCGGCGCCGGCGGGCAGCTCGGTGACGTCTCCCGGGACGTTCGCGACGGACCAGTGCCAGAAGCCGGAACCGGTCGGCGCGTCGGGATCGAAGCAGGTCACGGCGAAGCTCTTCGTCTCGGCGGGGAAGCCCGACCAGCTCAGCTGCGGGGAGCGGTTCGCGCCGCCCGCGTACTCGGCGTAGAGCTCGGCCGGCAGCGGCTCGCCGTCCTGGATGTCGGCGCTCGTCAGCGTGAAGCCGGGAACCTCCCGCATCCCCGCGTACGGGTTGATCGCTCCACGTCCCTGCGTCTGCGTCATCGCTCGATCCATTCGTTCCGGCGCCGTGTCGGGCGGCGCGCGCCCGGTGACCGGCTCCCGCGGTCACGTCTCCGCTCCACAGCTTAGGGGCCGCGCAGGCGCCCCGCCAGCGTGCGCGGTCGCGTGCCGGGATCCGCTACCGTGCCATTCCATGGACCATCGGAATACGGACGCAAGCGGCATCACCGCAGCGGAGACGGCGCGGATCCATCGGCGCACCCTGGGTGTCGTGATCGCCAGCCAGATCCTCGGCGGCGCCGGCCTGGCCGCGGGCATCTCGGTCGGAGCGCTGCTCGCGCAGGACCTCCTCGGCTCGGACGCCCTCGCGGGCCTGCCGACCGGGCTCTTCACGCTCGGCTCGGCGGCGGCCGCCTACCTCGTGGGCCGCTCCACCCAGCGCTTCGGACGGCGCACCGGGCTCGCATTCGGCTTCCTCGCCGGCGGGGTCGGGGCGCTCGGCGTCGTGGTCGCCGCGATCGCCGGCAGCGTGCCGCTGCTCTTCCTCTCGCTGTTCGTCTACGGCGCGGGGACGGCGACGAACCTGCAGGCGCGGTACGCGGGAGCCGATCTCGCCCCCGCCGACCGCCGCGGCTTCGGCACGAGCATGGCGATGGTCGCGACGACCGTCGGCGCCGTGGCCGGGCCGAACCTCGTCGAGCCGATGGGCGGCTTCGCCGAGGAACTCGGCATCCCCGCTCTCGCCGGCCCCTTCATGCTCGCGGCCGCCGCCTACACCGCGGCGGGCGCGGTCCTCTTCGCGCTGCTGCGCCCCGACCCGTTCCTCCTCGCACGCCGCATCGCGGCCGCAGGGGAGACCGCAGCCGCACGGGAGACCGCAGCCGCAGGAGAGCCGGAGTCCCCGGACGCGGCCGGGCGGCCGGCGACCCCGGCTCCCGGCGGCGCACTGCCGCGGGCCGGGATCGGCGCGTACCTCGGCGCGGCCGTCATGGTGCTCACCCAGATCGTCATGGTCGCCATCATGACCATGACGCCGGTCCACATGCACGCCCATCATCACGGGGTCGGCGCGATCGGCCTCGTGATCGGCATGCACATCGGCGCGATGTGGCTGCCGTCCCTCGTCACCGGCATCCTCGTCGACCGGCTCGGCCGCACGCCGATGGTCATCGCCTCCGGCGTCACCCTGCTCCTCGCCGGCGTGCTCGCCGCCCTGGCGCCGGGGGACTCCCTCGGGCTCCTCATCCTCGCCCTCGTGCTGCTCGGGCTCGGCTGGAACTTCGGGCTCGTGGCCGGCACCGCGCTCGTCGTGGACGCGACCGTTCCGGCGAACCGCCCGCGCACCCAGGGCACGATCGACGTGCTCATCGCGCTGTCCGGCGCGGGGAGCGGGGTCATGTCCGGCGTGGTGATGCACGCGGGCGGGTATCAGGCGCTCTCCTGGGGCGGCGGGCTGCTGGCGCTCGCCCTGATCCCCGTGCTGCTGTGGGTCCGCTCGCGACGCGCTGCCGACGCGGGCTGGCGACGGGCTGCCGACGCGGGCGCGTGACGCGTCCCCGGTCGGCCGCGGCGGTCCGGGGCGCGCGCGGGTCGCCTCGGTATACTGGGGATCTCGGCCCCGGGAGCCGCCACGCGGATGAAAGCGAAGTGATCATGGCTGTGACGACTGGATCGGATCGCGCTCGCGCGACCCTCGCCTACCTGCGCCGCAAGATCACGACGGGCGAATGGGCCGTCGGCAGCCGCATTCCGATCGAGCCCGAGCTCGCGGAGCAGACGGGCGTCGGCCGTTCGACGGTCCGCGAGGCGGTCCGCTCGCTCGCGAGCATCGGCATGCTCGAGACGCTGCCCGGCCGCGGCACCTTCGTCCGCTCCGCCGCGCCCACGAGCACGCTGCTCAACGAGTTCCTCAGCGACTTCACCCTCGAGGAGATCCTCAGCTACCGTCGCGCCCTCGAGATCGAGGCGGCGCAGCAGGCCGCCCTGCACCGCAGCGATGACGATCTCGCCGCGCTCGAGCAGGCTGCGGAGGACGAGATGGGCTGCACCCGCTGCCCCGTGCTCGGCTTCGCCGGCGGCGAGGACACGGCCTTCGACAGCAAGTTCCACCGTCTCGTGTTCGACGCGGCGAAGAACCGCCTGCTGGCCTCGCTCTACGCGGGCATCAACGACCAGCTGCGCACCCCCGAGCATCGCGGGCGGCTGGCGAACGTCGCCACGGCGACGGAGATGGAACGCGACCACGCGCGGGTGCTCGACGCGATCCGCCGGCGCGACTTCATCGACACCGTGCACGCCATGGTCGACCACGTGGACCACGACGTCGTCATCGTCAACGACCAGCACGAGGTCGTGCCGCCGCTCGCCCGGACGCCCGAGCAGCAGCAGCGCATCGACGACGCCGTCGAAGCCGGCGCGCAGCGCGGCGAGAACGTCACCGCGGGCTGAGCGCCCCGCGGTGGGCCGCGGGGCGCTCAGCGGGACTCATTCCGGCGCGCCGAGCCGCTCGACGTAGACCGCGAGCGCGTCGCGCACGAACGCGGCGCCCGTCGTGCCGCCGTAGTGGACCGCGAAGCGCTCGTCGGCGACGTACATCTCCCCGAGTCCGAGGAGATAGCCGGCGAGGTCGCCGCCGGGCGCCGCCGCCGGCGTGCCCGGCACCCCGGAGAGCCATGCCGCGTGCCGCGCGGCGAGGTCCTGCGCGGCGTCCGACGCCGGATCCTCGCCCTGCTCCGCCGCGGCCCGCCAGTCCTCGGCCAGCCGCGCGCTGCGCGCCTGCCAGTCGGCGCGCTCGGGTTCCGAGAGCCCTCGCCACCAGCGGTCGCCGCGGCCGTAGGCCTCCGAGCCCCAGCGCTCCTCCACCTCATCCCGGTACTGCGTGTGATCGAATCCTGCGAACATGTTCTCGGCCATGAGATTCCTTCCTCCCGTGCCTGCCGTGGCCGCCCCCAGCGCCGCGATCGTGCGCTCGACCGCGCCGATCTGCGCGACGATCCGCTCCCGCTCGCGTTCGAGCAGCTCCCGGTGCGCGGTCAGGATGCGCGCTTGCGCCGCGTCGGATCCCGCCTCGGGGTCCGCCGCGCCCGCCTGCGCGTCCTGCGCGTCGAGCACCTGCCCGATGGCCTCGAGCCCGAGGCCGAGCTCGCGCAGCAGCAGGATGCGCTGCAGGCGCACGAGCCCGCTCTCGTCGTAGTAGCGGTAGCCGTTCGCGCCGATCCTCGCGGGGGCGAGGAGGCCGACGCGGTCGTAGTGCCGCAGCGTGCGCGACGTCGTACCGGCGGCGCGCGCCACCTCCTGGATCGAGTGCTCCATGCGCGTCTCCGCTCCGCCTCGCGCCCGGGGCGTCTCGCGCCCGGGACGGCGTCCGCGACGTTCGCGGACCTGCTCCACGGTAGATCTTGACGTCGCGTCAATGTCAAGGGGCGCGCGTACGATGGTCGGGTGAGCGACCCCAAGATCCTGCTGTACTACGTGTTCGCGCCCGTCGCCGACCCCGAGGCCGTGCGGCTCTGGCAGCACGAGCTGTGCGCGTCGCTCGGGCTGCGCGGACGGATCATCGTCTCGCGGCACGGCATCAACGGGACCGTCGGCGGCGAGATCGACGCGTGCAAGCAGTACCTCAGGCGCACGCGCGGCTACGCCCCTTTCGCCGGGCTCGAGGCGAAGTGGAGCGACGGCAGCGGCTATGCCGAGACGGAGCCGCAGCTGCTGCGCGGCGCGGATCGCAGCGTCCCGTGGCGGCGCAGCGCCGACTTCCCGAGGCTCAGCGTCAAGGTGCGCGACGAGCTCGTGGCCTTCGGCATCCCCGAGGAGACGGAGGTCTCGGGCGAGGGCGTCGTCGGCGGCGGCGTGCCGCTCTCACCCGAGGCCGTGCACGCGCTCGTCGCCGAGCGCGGGGACGACGTCGTGTTCTTCGACGGGCGGAACGCCTGGGAGGCGGAGATCGGCCGCTTCACCGGCGCCGTCGTGCCCGAGACGTCGACGACCCACGACTTCGTGGCGCAGCTCGAGAGCGGAGCGTACGACGAGCTGAAGCAGCGCCCCGTCGTCACGTACTGCACGGGCGGGATCCGCTGCGAGATCCTCTCCGCCGCGATGCGCAAGCGCGGCTTCGCCGAGGTCTACCAGCTCGACGGCGGCATCGTGACGTACGGCGAGGCCTACGGGAACGACGGCCTGTGGGAGGGCTCGCTCGCCGTGTTCGACGGACGCGAGTCGATCGACTTCGCCCCCGGGGCCGCGGTCCTCGGACGCTGCCGCGCGTGCGGCACCGGATCGAAGCGCCTCGCCGACTGCCCGGAACCCGGCTGCCGCGCGCGCTACGCCGTGTGCGACGCGCATGCCTCCTCCGCCTGCGGGGCGCATCCCGCCGCCGCATAGCCGACTCGGGACGGGACCGCTCGGGACGGGACCGCTCGGGACGGGACGGGACGGCCGGCGCTCCCGCGAGAGGCGCGCACCATCATTTCATCCTTGACTTATATAAGCTCAGGATGAATACTGGGCGCATGCACGCCCTCGACGTCCTCGGAGACCCGGTCCGCCGGCGCATCCTCGAGCTCGTCGCGGGGGACGAGGTCCCGGCGGGGGCGATCGCCGACGCCATCGCCTCGGAGTTCGGGATCAGCCAGCCCGCAGTGTCGCAGCATCTGCGCGTCCTGCGGGAGAACGGCTTCATGACCGTGCGCCCCGAGGGCGCCAGGCGGCTCTACGCCGTCGACCCGCGGGGGCCGCAGGCGGCGAGCGAATGGCTGAGCCCCTTCGAGCGCTTCTGGCGCGGACCGCTCGCGGCGCTCGGCACGGAGCTCGCGCGCGGGGCGCGGCAGCGGCGCCTGACCGCCGCGGAAGCGGAGCCGGCGGACGCGGACACCGAGCTCGCACGCCCCCGGGACGCGGACGCCGGGGACGGCATGCGACCGCGCACGGCGGGCACCGAGCACCACCCCGAGAGCAAGGAGAGATAATGGTCGACGTCACGAAGCAGATCGCAGCGGTCACGCGCGCGCTGCGCACCGAGGAGCGGGACGGCGCGGAGACGCGCATCCAGACGCTCGTGCAGGAGTACCCCGCGGGGATCGACGAGGTGTGGGACGCCGCGACGAGCGCCGAACGCATCCCCCGCTGGTTCCTGCCGATCTCCGGCGACCTCCGCCTCGGCGGGCGCTACCAGCTCACCGGCAACGCGGGCGGCGAGATCCTCGCCTGCGCACCCCCGGCCGACGGCGCGGCCGAGTACCGGGTGAGCTGGGAGTTCGGCGGCGGCACGAGCTGGGTGACGGTGCGGCTCGCCGCCGAGGGCCCGGATCGCACGCGCTTCGAGCTCGAGCACGCCGCGCGCGTCGCCGACGTCCCCGCCGAGATGTGGGAGACCTTCGGGCCGGGCGCGACCGGCGTCGGCTGGGACGGCGGGCTGCTCGGGCTCTCGTTGCACCTCGGCGCGGTCGCCGGCGCCCTGTCCCCCGAGGAGGCCGAGGCCTGGGCCGTGACCGAGGAAGGGCTGGCCTTCTACCGCGGGGCCGCCGACGGGTGGGGCGCCGCGCACGTCGCCGCCGGCGGCGATGCCGACGCGGCCGCCCGCGCGGCCGACGCCACCTTCGGCTTCTACACCGGGCAGACGCCGGGAACCTGACCCCGCCCGACGACGGGTGCCGCGGGGCTGCGGGTCTCCGCAACCCCGCGGCGCCCCGGGGCTCGCACCCGGGCGAACGCTCAGCGCCGCGGCCTACGCTGCCGGGTATGCCGCAGAACGACGCGCCCGCGCTCTCCCAGCCCGAGCCGCTCCACCCCGCACCGCTCGAGCCGACCGCGGCGGCCGGGGCGACGAGCACCGCATCGCCCGCGCGGCCCGAGCACCTCCTCGACCGGGCCGTCGACCGCGTGCTCGGGATGCAGCGCCCCGTCGTGCTCGCGCACCTGCGGCAGATCCGGTCCCGGCATCCCCAGGCCCCGCCCGCGCGCCTGGTCCGCGCGCTCGAGGCCCGCTACCTCGCGGCCGTCACCGCCGGCGGCGCCGCCGTGGGCGCCGTGGCCGCGGTGCCCGGCGTCGGCACGGTCTCGGCACTGGCGCTCACGAGCGCCGAGACCGTGGGGTTCCTGGAGGCGACGGCGCTCTACGCCCAGTCGCTCGCGGAGCTCCACGGCATCTCGATCGCGGACCCGGATCGCGCGCGCATCCTCGTACTCACCCTGCTCCTCGGCGACGAGGGGCTCCTCCTGCTGCGGCAGGTCACCGGGCAGGCCACGGGCGGCGGGGGCCGCGCCGCGTTCTGGGGCGAGCTCGTGAGCACGACGCTGCCGCGGCAGCTCGTCGGGCCGCTCGTCGATCGTCTGAAAGGAGCCCTGCTGCGCCGCGCCGCGAGTGCCGGCAGCGCCTCGGTGATCGGCAAGGCGCTCCCCTACGGCATCGGCGCCGTCATCGGCGGCACCGGCAATCACCTGCTCGCGCGGCGGGTCGTCGCCCGCTCGCGCACCGCGTTCGGGCCGCCGCCGCACGCGCTGCCGGCGGAGCTGGCCGAGCGCACGGAGCGCCCCCGGCGGACGCCGCGCACCCTCGGGACGCCGCGCCTGGGGCGGGGAGCCGGCCGGTCGGAACGGGCCGGCCGAACCGGGCGGCGCGGGACGCGGCGCCCGGACGACGTCTGAGCCGCGGCACCGCGCTGCGCCGATCCCCGCCCGCCGGCTCCCCGACGCGGCCCGGTCCCGACGCGGTCCGGTCGCCGCGGCCACGCTCACCAGATCGAGACGCGCTCCTCGGGCTCGAGCCAGAGCGCATCGCCCGGCCGCGTCTCGTAGGCCGCGTGGAACGCGGCGAGGTTGCGCACGATCTGGTTGCAGCGGAACTCGTTGGGCGAGTGCGGGTCGATCGTCAGGAGGCGCACCGTCTCCTCGGGCCGCGACTTCTGCTGCCAGGCCTGCGCCCAGGCGAGGAAGAAGCGCTCGGCGCCCGTCAGACCGTCGATGACGGGGGGCTCGGCGCCGTCGAGCGACCGCAGGTAGGCCTTCCACGCGATCTCGAGGCCCGAGAGGTCGCCGATGTTCTCGCCGATCGTGAGCTCGCCGTTCACCTTCTGCCCCTCGGCCCCCTCGGGCGAGAGGGCGTTGTACTGCCCGATGAGGGCGCCGGTGAGCCGCTCGAACGCCGCGCGGTCCTCCTCCGTCCACCAGTCGGTGAGGCGTCCGTCGCCGTCGTAGCGCGAGCCCTGGTCGTCGAAGCCGTGGCCGATCTCGTGACCGATCACCGCGCCGATCGCACCGAAGTTCACCGCCGCGTCCCAGGAGGCGTCGAAGAACGGCGGCTGCAGGATCGCCGCGGGGAACACGATCTCGTTGAAACCGGGGTTGTAGTACGCGTTGACGGTCTGCGGGGTCATGAACCACTCGTCGCGGTCGATGGGCCGGCCGATCTTGGCGAGCTCCCGCGCGAACTCGAACGCGGCGATCCGCTCGGAGTTGCCCACGAGATCCGCGGCGTCGACGGCGAGGGCGCCGTAGTCGCGCCACTTCGCCGGGTAGCCGATCTTGGGGGTGAAGCGATCGAGCTTGTCGAGTGCCCGGCGGCGGGTCTCCGGCCCCATCCACTCGAGCCCGCGGATCGAGTCCCGGTACGCCTCGATGAGGTGTCCGACGAGCGCATCCATCGAGGCCTTCGCCCGCTCGTCGAAGTGCCGCTCGACGTAGATGCGGCCGACGGCCTCGCCCATCGCCCCCTCCACGAAGGAGACGCCGCGGCGCCAGCGGTCGCGCTGCTCGGGCGCCCCGGTGAGCGCGGTGCCGTAGAAGTCGAAGTTCGCGCGCGAGATCTCCTGGGAGAGGAGCGCCGCCGACGAGCGCACGATCGACCAGACGAGCCAGGCGCGCCACGCCTCGAGCTCGCCCTCGACGAGCAGCTCGGAGAGGCCGGTGAGCGCCTCGGGCTGCGCGGCGACGACCTCGGCGAAGGCGTCCTCCGGCGCGCCCATGGTGCCGAGGTAGGCGCGCCAGTCGAGCTTCGGGGTGAGCTCCTGCAGCCCCGCGAAGTCGCGGAGATTGTAGAGCTTCTGGATGTCGCGGCTGGCGACCTTGTCCCAGTGGCTGGCGGCGATGCGGCGCTCGAGCCCGTAAGCGAGCTCGGCGAGCTCCTCGGCGCCGCCGAGTCCGACGAGGCCGAGCATGCGCGCGATGTGCGCGCGGTACTGCTCGCGCACCTCGGCGAACTGCTCCTCCCGGTAGTAGGACTCGTCGGGCAGCCCGATCCCGCCCTGCATGACGAAGACGATGTAGCGCGCGGGATCGCCGGGGTCGTTGTCGACGAACATGCCGAAGAAGCCGCCGAGGCCGCGATGCTCCAGCTCGCCCGTGAGCATCACGACGTCCTCGACGGAGGAGACGGCGAGCGCCCGCGCGAGATCGGACTGGATCGGCGCGGCCCCGAGCGCGTCGACGCGCTCGACGTCCATGAAGCTCGCGTAGAGCGCGGCGACCTTGTCGGGCTCCGCCTCCGCGCCGCCCTCCACGAGCCCGGGCGCCGGGGTCGGCGTGCCGGTGATGATGTCGCGGACGGCCTCTTCGGCGTTCTCGGCGAGGACCGCGAAGGAGCCGTAGCGCGCCTTGTCCGAGGGGATCTCCGTCCGGGCGATCCACCGGCCGTTGACGTGGCGGAAGAGGTCGTCCTGCGGACGGATGCCCGGGTCGAGTTCTGCGAGGTCGATGCCTGAGGCGGTCGTGGCGGGAGCTGCGTCGGTCATGGCCCCAGCCTATCCGCAGGGGGCCGGATCGCGGCGCGGCGGTGCGGTCGCCGCAGCGCGCCGCCATCTCACGGGAGGCGAGCGCCGGGAGCGAGCGCCTCCCGGCGTACCGGACGTCCGCGGTCGCCGCTACCGTAGAGCAGGTGACCCAGGAGCAGCACCCCGAGCCGCGGCGCGGCGACGACCGGGCGAGCCGGAGCACCGAGCGCCGCGGGATCGACCGCGGGATCGCGCATCTCGCGATCCCCGCGCTCGGCGCGCTCATCGCCGAGCCGCTCTTCCTCGTCGTCGACTCCGCGCTCGTCGGCCACCTCGGGGCCGCGCCGCTCGCGGGGCTCGCGGTCGCCTCCGCGATCCTGCAGACCGCCATCGGCCTCATGATCTTCCTCGCCTACGCGACGACGCCGATCGTGGCGCGCCGGCGCGGGGCCGGCGACCTGCGCGGAGCGGTGCAGGCGGGCATCGACGGACTGTGGCTCGCGCTCGGGATCGGCATCGCGGTCGGGCTCGCCCTGTGGGCGGCCGCCGCGCCGCTCGTCGCCGCGTTCGGGGCCGCGCCGGACGCGGCGGCGCAGGCGCTCGCCTACCTCACGGTCTCGTGCCTCGGGATCCCCGCGATGCTCGTCGTGTTCGCCGCGAGCGGGCTGCTGCGCGGGCTGCAGGACACGCGCACGCCGCTCGCCGTCGCCACGATCGGCTTCGCGGCGAACGCGGCGCTGAACTGGTGGTTCGTCTACGGACTGGGGTTCGGGATCGCCGGGAGCGCCTGGGGGACCGTGCTCGCGCAGTGGGGCATGGTCGCCGTGTACCTCGTCGTGATCGCCCGGCACGCCCGTCGCGTCGGGGCCGGGGCGCTGCCCCGCCGCGACGGGCTCGCCCACGCCGGCCGGAGCGGCGGCTGGCTGTTCATCCGCACCGTCGGGCTGCGCGCCGCGCTGCTCGCGACCGTCGTCGCGGCGACGAGCCACGGCACGGCCGCGACGGCCGGGTACCAGGTGGTGTTCACGATCTTCTCCGTGGCCGCCTTCGGGCTCGACGCGCTCGCGATCGCGGCGCAGGCGCTCGTCGGCGACGCGCTCGGCGCGCGCGATGCCGCGCGAGCGCGCCGGATCCTGCAGCGCACGCGCTTCTGGGGCGTCGTGTGCGGGGCGGGCTTCGGGATCCTGCTCGCCGCCGCGAGCCCCGTCGCGGGCCGGATCTTCACGAGCGACCCTGCGGTGCTCGGGATCCTGCCGCCCGCGCTCCTCGTGCTCGGGCTCTCGCTGCCGATCGGCGGCGTCGTCTTCGTGCTCGACGGCGTGCTCATGGGCGCGGGCGACGCGCGCTACCTCGCCTGGACGAGCCTCGTGAACCTCGCCGTCTACCTGCCGGTGCTCTGGGCGATCACGGTCCTCGTACCGAGCGGCACGGCGGGGCTCGTGGCCCTCACCGCCGGATTCACGGTCGTGTTCATGGCGGCGCGCTGGACGACGCTCGGCCTCAGGGCCCGCGGGGACCGCTGGATCACGCTCGGCGCGTGAGCCGCCGGCCGCATCAGTCGTCGGTGCAGACCGTGCCGTTCGGCGGCAGCTCCCCGGAGAGCAGGTAGTCGATCGAGTACGCGTCGATGCAGCTCGATCGGCCCGTGAAGGACGCGCCGTGGCCGCTCCCCTCGAGGGTCAGCAGCCGCGCGTTGCCGAGTTCCCGGACGAGCTCCTCCGCCCCCGCGTAGGGCGTGGCGTGGTCGCCGGTGATGCCGACGACGAGGATCGGGGCGTCCTCCGACCCCGAGAAGGCGTCGGTGATGTCGTCGCCGCTGCCCGGCATCCCCTCGCAGCTGAGGTCGACGAACGGCTGCAGCGTCTCGTCCGAGATCTCGGGGCCGCCGAGCAGCTCGGGCATGCCCGTCTCCTCGACGTGCTCGACGAGGGCCACGAGATCCGGGTCGTCGGGGAAGGAGTGGCAGCGCACCACGGTGCCGTCGAGGGTCACGGCGGCGCCGCCGCCCTGCATCTCCTCCGCGATGAGATCGATCCGATCCTGCTCGCCCATGAGCGCGCCGCCGACGACGTCGAGCACCATGCCGCGGCCCGCGGGGGACTGGTAGAGCGCGGTCGTGAGGTAGCCGGAGACGGTCGAGCCGTCGACCTCGGTGCCGTCGCTCGCGCGGAGCGGTTCCTCCGCGAGTCGCGCGATCTCGGCGGCGAGCGCCGCCTCGCCGTCGAGCGGGCAGTGCTCGGCCGCGTAGCTCGTGGCGCACTCCGCGAGCATGGCGTCGAGCTCGTGGGCGATGGCCGCGGACTGCTCGAAGCTGCCGATCGGGCTCGCCCAGTCGGCGGCCGAGGCGCTGTCGAGCAGCAGCCGCCCGACGCGCTCGGGGAAGATCGAGGCGTAGCTCGCGCCGAGCATGGTGCCGTAGGAGTACCCCAGGTAGTGCAGCGCGTCGTCGCCCATGAGCGTGCGGAGCAGCTCCATGTCGCGCGCGACCTGCGAGGTCCCCATGCTGCGGGCGATGGGATGCTCCTCCGCGCAGTTCGCGAGGTTGATCTCCATGAGGTCCGAGACCTCCGCGCAGTCGACCGGGGTGCTGCGGCCGATGCCCCGGGGGTCGAAGCCGAGCAGATCGTACCGCTCGAGCACCGCGTCGAAGGACGGCATGGTGGGGAGCCCGAAGGCGAGGTCCAGCCCGCTCTCGCCGGGCCCGCCGGGGTTGCTGAGCAGCGTGCCGATCGGCTCGGCGCCCGTCGACGGGATGTGCACGGCCGCGAGCTCGATCGTCGCGTGGTTGCCCGGATCGTTCCAATCGAGCGGGGCCTCGACCATCGCGCACTCGTAGGCGGCGACGTCTGCGCCCGCCTCGGCGAGATGCTCGGAGAACTCCGCGCCGAGGCCGAACTCCTCGCCGCAGGCGCCCCAGTCGAGGGTCTGCGCGTAGGCTCCGGGAAAAGCCTCGGCCTGCCGTGCGCTCTCCGAGTCGTCGGCGACGGGCGCGCAGCCCCCGAGGAGGAGCCCCGTCGCCGCCACGAGTGCCGCGATCCCCAGTCCGCGTCGCCGCATCGTCTCCTCATTCCCCCGAAATATCTGGACGATGTACACCTTATCGGCCCGGAGCCCCGTGACCAAGCGCCGCGGCCGGGCGCGACTTGCTACGCTGGATCGTCGGCACCGACCGGCCCCGATCCGATCCAGGAGCTCCGTTGCCCGCGCCACTCACGCCCGAGCGCGCCGATGCCGCGCGCTGGACCCGCGGCGTCCTCGCCGTCTTCACGCTGCTCGGATTCGGCTTCGGGAGCTGGCTCAGCCGGCTCCCCGCGACGCGGGACCACCTCGGCGCCTCGACGCTCGAGATGAGCGTGCTCGGCTTCATCCTCGCCGGCGGCTCCGTGCTCGGCCTGCTCGTGTCGGGCCGGAGCGTCGCGGGGCTCGGGCCCCGGCGCGCGCTCGCCATCGGCGTCCTCGTGCAGTTCGTCGCGATGCCCGCGGCGGCGCTGCTGCTGTGGTTCGGGCTCCCGGTGCCCGGCGCCGCGTGCCTCGCCGTGTACGGCTTCGCCTTCAGCACCTGCGACGTCGCCATGAACGTGAGCGGCGCGAACGCCGAACGCGCGCTCGGCAAGCCGCGCATGCCGCTGCTCCACGCCGGCTACAGCCTCGGCAGCGTCGCCGCGATGGGCGTCGGCGCGCTCGCCGAGGTGCTGCGGGTGCCCGTCCCCGTGCATCTCGGGATCGGCTACATCCTCATCGCCGCGGGAGCCCTCCTCGCCCTGCGCGCGGTGCCGCGGGAGGACGGGGCGCCGCGCGCCGCGCGCCCCGTCCCGACGCGCACCGGGAGCATCCCGATTCCGAGCGCGGCCTCCGCCGACGCCGAGCGCTCCGCCGCTTCCGAGGCCTCCGAGGGCGATGCGCCGCGCCGCGGCCGCAGCCCGTGGCGCGATCCCCGGGTACTCGCGATCGGCCTCATCGCCATGACCATGGCCCTCGCCGAGGGCACGGCGAGCGACTGGCTGTCGCTCGCCCTCGCGGACGGCCGGGGCCTCCCGAACGCGGACGCGACGCTCGTGCTCGGCGGCTTCTTCGTCGCGATGATGCTGACGCGCATCGCCGGCTCGTGGCTCCTCACCCGTTTCGGCCGGGTGCTCGTGCTCCGCGCGGGCTCCGCGCTCGTGGTGCTCGGCGTCGCCGCGGTGATCCTCGTGGACGCGCCGTGGACGGCCGTCCTCGGCGCGATCCTGTGGGGCGTCGGCGCGGCGCTCGGGTTCCCGATCGGGATCTCCGCGGCCGCCGACGATCCCGCGCGCGCCGTGCGCAACGTCGCCGCGGTCTCGGCCATCGCCTACACGGCGCTGCTGCTCGGCCCGATGGTGATCGGCTTCCTCGGCGAGCACCTCGGGCTGCTCACGGCGTTCTGGCCGATCGCCGGCTTCGCCCTGCTCCCCCTCATCCTCGCGCGCTCCGCGGAGCCGCCCGCCCCTGCGAAGGAGCCCGCATGACCGCCCGCTACTCCACGATCGTCATCGGCGCCGGCGCGATCGGCAGCGCCACCGCGTACTGGCTCGCCAAGCGGGGGCAGCGCGACGTGCTCGTGCTCGAGCAGTTCGCCCTCGGGCACGCCCACGGCGCGTCGAACGACCATCACCGGATCATCCGCCACAGCTATCACGACGACGCCTACGGCGGGCTCACGCGGGCGATGTACGACAACTGGGCCGCGCTCGAGGAGGCGGCCGGGCAGCGGGTCTTCGTGCGGACCGGCGGGCTCGACATCGCCGTCGAGGGCACGCCGGGCACCGAGTCGCTCGAGCGGTACCGCGGCGTCATGGACGCGAACGACGTCCGCTACGAGACGCTGGACCGCGCGGAGCTCCTCGCGCGGTTCCCGCAGTGGCGGATCCCCGAGGAGCGGGTGCGCGCCACCTACCAGGAGGAGACGGGGTTCATCGACATCCGCCGCGCCACCGCCACCCACATCGCGCTCGCGCAGGGCCTCGGCGTCGAGGTCCGCGAGCGCACGCCGGCGCGCGCCATCGAGAGCTTCGAGGCGGGGGCGGAGGGGCCGGGCTCGGCCGCCGGCGTGCGGGTGCGCACGGACGCGGGGACGCTCGTCGCCGACCGCGTCGTCGTCTGCGCGGCGTCCTGGACCGACGAACTGCTGCGGCCGCTCGGGCAGAGCTGGCGGACGACGATCACGGAGGAGCAGGTCGTCTACGTGCGCCCCCGCGAGCTCAAGCCCTTCTCCATCGGCGAGTTCCCCGTGTGGGTGTGGCACGGCGAGGACTTCACCTACGGCTTCCCGACCTACGGCGAGGTGGCCGTGAAACTCGCCCGCGAGAACCTCAGCCGCGTCGTCACGCAGGACACGCGCAGCGCGATTCCGCACGCCGACGAGACCGCGTGGCTGCTCGCGTTCCTCCGCGAGCGGCTGCCCGCGGCGGCCGGCGAGGTCGTGCTCGAGAAGACCTGCCCGTACGACATGACGCCCGACCGCGACTTCATCCTCGACGCGATGCCGGGGCACCCGAACGTCATCGTCGGCTCGGGCGCGGCCCACGCGGGCAAGTTCTGCGGGCTCCTCGGCGAGATCCTGTCGGAGCTCGTCGTCTCGGGTCGCTCGCAGTACCCGATCGACGCGTTCCGCGCCGACCGCCCCGCCCTCACCGATCCCTCGATCCCTCCCGTCTTCAACCTCCGGGGCTGAAGCCGGTACACTACCGCGAGTGCGAATCGTTGTTGCAGACTGCTCGGTCGACTACGCCGGTCGGCTCTCCGCCCACCTGCCGCGGGCGAAGCGCGTGCTCATGCTCAAGAGCGACGGCTCGATCCTGGTGCATTCCGACGGGGGGTCGTACAAGCCGCTCAACTGGATGAGCCCGCCCTGCACGATCGCCGACGTCGAGCTCGACGACGAGCAGCGCTCGGCCGGCATCGTCGAGGCCTGGCAGGTCACGCAGAAGAAGACGGCCGATCGGCTGGTCGTCTCCCTCTTCGAGGTGTTCCACGACTCCTCCCACGACCTCGGGGTGGATCCGGGGCTCATCAAGGACGGCGTGGAGGCGCATCTCCAGGAGCTGCTGGCCGAGCAGATCGAGCTCGTCGGCGAGGGCCACACCCTGGTGCGGCGCGAGTACATGACCGCGATCGGCCCGGTCGACATCCTCGCGCAGGACGCCGCGGGCGGGTCGGTGGCGATCGAGATCAAGCGCCGCGGCGGCATCGACGGGGTCGAGCAGCTGACGCGGTACCTCGAGCTCATGAACCGCGACCCGAAGCTGGCGCCCGTGCAGGGCGTCTTCGCGGCGCAGGAGATCAAGCCGCAGGCCCGCACCCTCGCCGAGGATCGGGGCATCCGCTGCCTCGTGCTCGACTACGACGCGATGCGCGGCATGGAGGATCAGAACACCCTGTTCTGAGCAGGCGCAGGGCCTCGCCACGCCGCCGTCGAGGGTGCATACTGGCCGCATGAGTGCGCGCGCGGCCCGAGGGCGGAAGATCGTGAAATCCCTGCTCGGCGCGGCGCTGGTCCTCGCCGGGACCGCGCACCTCACCTTCGCGAGGGAGGAGTTCCAGGCGCAGGTGCCGGAGTTCGTTCCGCTCGAGCCCGACACCACCGTCGTCGCCTCGGGGATCGCGGAGATCGCGCTCGGCACCGCGCTCGTCGTCGCCCAGGGAAGGCGCGCGAGGCGCGTCGGCACCGCCGCCGCCCTGTTCTTCGCGGCGGTGTTCCCCGGCAACATCTCGCAGTACGTGCGCCGTCGCGACGCCTTCGGCCTGGACACCGACAACCGGCGCCTCGCCAGGCTCTTCTTTCAGCCCGCGCTCATCGCGACGGCGCTCTGGTCGACCCGGAGCTGAGCCAGGGCACAGTTCGCCGCCCGGCGCCACCCCCTGCCGATCGCCGCCGGAGTGCGGGATGCTGAGGACAGAATTCCATGAGGAGACGCGGGGGCCATCATGAGCGACACGAGCGCCGAAGACATCCAGGACGCGATCAGGCGGCTATGGGATCGCGTGGCGCGGGACCTCGAGGAGTATCCGCCCGTGCCCCGCGAGCTGCCCGAGGATCCGGTGGCGCCCTCCGCGGCATCGTGAGGGGCGCGACGGACGCGGAGCAGATCCCGGATCCGCGGACCGGGGTCCGGCCCGACGACGGAGGCCGGGCGCATGGATGAGCGGGTCAGAGCGGCCGCGGAGACCGCCGAGCGCTCGACGCCGCTGCGCGTCCTGGCGCGCGGCGGCTACGCCGCGAGCGGGGTCGTCCACGGCCTCATCGGCGTGCTCGCCCTGCTCCTCATCGCGGAGCACGGCCGGAGCGAGGCCGATCAGGTCGGCGCGCTCGCGGCCATCGCCGCCTCGCCGCTCGGCGCGGTCGTCGTGTGGCTGCTCGCCGCCCTCCTGTGCGGGCTCGGCGTCTTCCACGCGGCGCACGGCCTCGCGCTCCGGCGCTCCTCCCCGGCGCGGCGGCGCGCGCGCCGCGCGTCGGAGTGGGGGCAGGCCGCCGCGTTCCTGGTGATGGGCGCGATCGCGGTCACGGTCGCCGTCGGCGGCCGTCCCGACCCCGACGAGCGCACGAGGGACGCGAGTCGCGGACTGCTCACGATGCCGGGAGGGGTGTTCCTGCTGGCCGCGATCGGCGTCGGCGTCGGCGTCGCGGGCGTCGCCTGGATCGTCATGGGCGTCACGCGGAGCTTCCGCCGTCAGATGTCTCTGCCGCCGGGCCGGGCCGGGCGGGCGGTCGCCGCGCTCGGGGTCGTCGGTTTCGTCGCCAAGGGTGTCGCGCTGCTCGCGGTCGCCGTGCTGCTCGTGGCCGCCGCGGTCCAGCAGGACCCGGGTGCCGCCGGCGCCCTCGACGCCGCGATCACGCTGGTGTATCGGCTTCCCTTCGGCGCCTGGCTCGTCGGCGGGATCGGCCTCGGCTTCGTGTCCTACGGCGTCTTCTGCCTGCTGCGCGCACGCTACGCGGAGCTGCCGCGATGACGCAGCGGTCTGAACTGCTACCGTCGGGGTCATGACCGCGCAGCCCGCCGAAACGAGCGTGTGGATCGTGTGCCACGATGAGTCCCCGGACAACACCGTGCTCGGCGTCTTCCGCACGGCAGAGGAGGCCGAGGCCTACGCGGAGGAGGTGCAGCACCTCTTCGCGAACGGCGTGATCTCCAGCGCCTTCCCGATCGGCTACCGCCACATCGATGAGAGCTCCCGGTTCGCCGCCGACACGCCGCCGGAGTAGGGTCCCGTCGCCGAGGCGCCGGGACCCGCCCCTCAGCCGGCGGTGATCGGGTCGGCAGCGGGCTCGATCTTCGCCGTGTTGCTCTTGGGCAGCAGGAGGCAGCAGATCGTCATGATGACGCCGACCCCCACGCACAGCCAGACCACGCCCGTCGTCGTGCCGCTCGCGGCCAGGATGGCCGTGGCCGCCAGCGGCGCGAGTCCTCCACCGAGAGCGCCGGAGAGGTGGTAGTTCAACCCGATGCCGGTATACCGGGCCGTCGGGCTGAAGAGCTCGGCGACCTCGCCCGCGAGCACGCCGTACGAGGTGCCCACGAAGATCATGGCGACCGCGACCGCGATGTACAGGTTCATGGGCACCGCCGTTCCCATGAGCGCGAATGCGGGGAAGCTCCAGACCGTGAGCGCGACCGCAGACCACACCGCGACGAGTCGCGCGCTGATCTTCTTCGCGAGCCAGGCGCCGAGGACGATGCCGGCGGCTTCGGCCACGGCCGAGATGATGTTCGCCGGGAGTACCGCGGCGCTCGTCATTCCGAGGGTCTGCGTCGCGTAGGTCAGCACGAAGGTCGTCAGCAGGTAGTAGATCGCGAAGACGCCGAGGAACGCTCCGGTGCCGATGACGAGGCCCCGCCAGTGGTGGGTGAGCAGCTCGAGCAGCGGCACGGAGGACTTCTCCTGACGGCGGGCGGCCTCCGTGAACTCCGGGGCGTCGTCGACGCTCAGGCGGATGACGAGGCCGATCGGGACGAGGATCCCGGCGAAGAGGAACGGGATCCGCCACGCCCAGTCGACGAGCACCTCCGGTGCGGTGACGTCGCTGAGGATGGTGAAGAACGCCGTGGCGAAGAGCAGGCCGGCGGGCGAACCCATCTGAGCGAAGGACCCGTAGAAGGTCTTCTTGCCCTCGGGCGCGTTCTCCGTGGCGATGAGCACGGCGCCGCCCCACTCGCCTCCCACGGCGAGACCCTGGAGGATGCGCAGCGTGACGAGCAGGATGGGAGCCCAGACGCCGATCTGCGCCGACGTCGGCATGAGGCCCATGAGGAAGGTCGCGGTGCCCATCGTCGTGAGCGTGAGGATGAGCACGCTCTTGCGCCCGATGCGATCGCCGAAGTGGCCGAGCAGGATCGCGCCGAGCGGCCGCGCGAGGTATCCCGCAGCGAAGGTCATGAAGGCGAACATCGTGCCGACGACCTTCTCCGCCTCGGGGAAGAACACCTCGTTGAACACCAGCGCCGCCGCCGTGCTGTAGATGAAGAAGTCGTACCATTCCATCGCGGTGCCGACGAACGACGACATGCCGATCCTGGCGAGTGAGACCGGCTTCTTCGGTTTCGTGGACGTAGTGCTCATTGACAGCTCCTTCGGGTCAAGCGGCCGGGCCGTCCAGCTCCGGCCGCGCAGTGGGTGATGGTCGCGTCCTAGCGATCGGCGGGCGGGGCGCCGAAGCCGCCCCCGCCCCCGGTGACGACGACGATGCGGTCGCCCCGATTCAGGACGGCCTCGTAGTTGGTCGACAGTCGCTCCGAGCTCCCATCGGCGCGAACGATCGCGTGCGCCCCGGGCGCCCCGCTGGCCCCGCCGTCGCGGCCGTCCGGCCCCTCCCGGTGCCGATCGGAGTACCCCGCGACCTTCACGCCGTCCTGCTTCGCGACGTAACTGCGCCGGATGCCGCGTCCGCCGGCGCTCGCGCCGGCCCCGCCGGAGTGGTCGACGATCGCGTACTCGTCGATCCAGAAGTGCTCGAAGTCGGTCTCGAGCGCCTCGACCGGGGCGTTGGCGCAGTTGGAGATCGGGTTGTCGAGGCCGTCGGCGCCGTCGTGCTCGGCGCACGCGCCCCATCCGCCGCCGAGGATCTCGAGCGCGACCTGGTAGCGACCCTCGACGAGACTGCTCACCGCGATCGCCGTCGTGGTGTCGAAGCCGGTGGCGACCGCCTGCTCCGGGATCGCCTCGCCGAGCGCGCGCACGACGGCGTTGAAGACGCGCGAGGCGGGCGTGAGCCGGGAGCGTACCGCCGCCGGTGCGGCCGGGTTGAGCACCGAGCCGTAGGGCACCTCGATGTCGATCGGACGGTTGCAGCCCTCGTTGAAGTCGATGCCCTCGACCGGGATGCAGCAGCGGATCGCCGACTGCACCGCGGACACCGTCGAGGCGACCGGGCAGTTCACGTTGCCGAGCACCTGCGCGCCCGTGCCGTCGAAGGTCACGCGCATCTCGTCGCCGGCGACCTCGACCTGCACGCAGATCGGCACGTCTCCGACGCCGTAGGCCGATCCGTCGAAGTACTCCTCGGCCAGGTAGCGGCCGTCGGGCACCTGGGAGATCGCGTCCCGGAAGCGTCGCTCCGAATAGTCCTTGAGCTCCTCCATGACGGCGGTGCACGCGGCGACTCCGTGCCGCTGCATGAGTTCGCCGAGCCGACGCGTCGCGGTCTGATTGGCGGCGAACTGGGCGTTGAGATCGCCGATCACGGCATCGGGAACGCGTACGTTCGCACCCACCACCTGTCGGACGAAGCCGCGGGGGTTCTCCCAGTCGCGCGAGATCGAGAAGCGGGAGAGCGGCATGCGCAGGCCCTCCTGATAGATCTCCGTCGCCTGGGTCGAGATGCCCGCGTGCATGCCGCCGAGGTCGACATGATGCGCGGTCGTGGCGCCGAAGCCCACGACGGTGCCGTCGACGACGATGGGGACGAAGAGGTAGATGTCCTGCAGATGCTGACCGCCGCTGAACGGGTCGTTCATGATGAAGGCGTCGTCGGGGGTGAGCGTGCTCACGTCCACGAGCTCGGCGATGTCCGCGAACGCCAGCGAGATGCCGGCGGTCATGATCGGGATGCATTCGGCCTGCGCGACGACCTCGCCCTTGGCGTCGGTGAGCGCGACGGAGAAGTCGCGCGCCTCCCGCACGATCGAGGAGGTCGCCGAACGGCGAAGATTCACGGCCATCTCGCGGCAGATCGCGTCGAGTCCGGCCTTGATAATGGCCAGCTGCTGGGGGTCGGTGCTCATCGCGTCGCTCCTTCGCGTTCCAGAATGATGTTGGTCTGCTCGTCGACGACTGCGCGCCAGCCGCTCGGCACGAAGGTGGTCGAGGTGTCGTCCTCGACGACGGCCGGGCCGGAGAGCGCCTCGCCGATCTCGAGCGCCCGGCGCGGCACGAAGGCGGCCTCGACCGGCCGCTCCCCCTCGATGAGGGTCTGGGTCGCGCGCGGCAGTGTCGGATCGATGTCGACGCGCGGCAGCGCCACTGCGGGGGGCTCCATCGTGAGCGTCATCCGGAGGGTGACCAGCTGGATGCCCTTGCCGGGGTCCAGGTAGCCGTACCTGCGCAGGTGCACGGCCTCGAACTGCTCGCGCAGTTCGGCGATCGACTGATCCGCTCCCGAGGGGAAGTCGACCAGCACCTCGAATCCCTGTCCCTGGTAGCGCATGTCGGCGGAGAACTGGATCCGTTCCTCGCGCAGGTCGACACCCTCCGCGGCGAGCCGCGCGAGCGACTCGGTGCGGAGGTCCTCGGTGAGGGCGCCCAGCGCCGCATCGTCGAGCTCGTCCACGGCGACGAGGTTCGTGCGGCCGAACTCGCGGCGGAAGCCCGCGGTCAGCAGACCGTACGCCGAGGCCAGTCCGTTGTACGGCGGAATGATCACGCGCTCGATGCCGAGTTCCTCGGCGACCGCCGCGGCGTGGAGGGCACCGGCCCCGCCGTACGCGCAGAGCGTGTACTCGCTGACCTCGTAGCCGCGTTCGGTCGTCGTCATGCGCAGCGCCGTCGACATGTGCACGGAGGCGAGGCGGTAGATGTCCTCGGCGAGCCCTTCCACGGTGCGCCCGAGGCGCTCCGCGAGCGGGCGCATCGCGGCGACGGCCGCATCGCGATCGAGGGTCCGCGTGCCGCCGAGGAAGACCTCGGGGCGGAGGAGCCCGCGGACGACGTTCGCGTCGGTCACCGTGATCTGCGTACCGCCGCGGCCGTAGCTCACGGGGCCGGGGCTCGCACCTGCGGAGCGCGGCCCGACCGTGAGGAGCCCGCCGGAGTCGACGTCGACGAGCGAGCCCCCGCCGGCTCCCACGGCGACGATGTCCACCATGGGAACGCGCAGCGGCAGCCCATCCGCGGTGCTCTCGGAGGTGAGATCCGCCCGACCGTCGCGGATCACCGCGACGTCCGTGCTCGTGCCGCCCATGTCCATCGTCACGATGTCGCCGATGCCCGCGGCCTGCGCCACGGCGATGGCACCGGCGACGCCCGCCGCGGGGCCCGAGCGCAGCATGGTCAGCGGGTTGAGCGCCGCGGTCTCGGCAGGGACCATCCCGCCGTTCGACTGCATCACCTGGAGGCTCGACATGCCGGACGCGCTCGCGTCCTCCGCGAGCCGCCCGATGTATTCGGCGATGCGGGGGCGGAGGAACGCGTCGATCGTGGTCGTCGTCGTGCGCTCGTACTCGCGGAACTCGCGGGCGGACTGGCTGGAGAGGGCGAGCCTGATCTCCGGCGCGGTCTCTGAGGCGATCTCGGCGATGCGCTGCTCGTGCGCCGGATTCGCATAGGAGTGCAGGAGGGAGACGGCGACGGAAGTGATGCCGTCCGCGCGCATCCTCTCGAGCGCCGTGCGGACCGAGGCCTCATCGAGCTCTCGGATCACGCCGCCTCGGGCGTCGAGCCGCTCATCGACCTCGTAGACGTCCTCGCGCTCGACCAGCGGCCGGGGCTTCACGAGTTTGAGATCGTACATCTCCTCGCGATCCTGGCGCTGGAGGAACACGATGTCGCGGAAGCCGCGGGTCACGATGAGACCGATGCGCACCCCGTTGCGCTCGATGAGCGCGTTCGTCGCGACCGTGGAGCCGTGGAGCAGGTGCGCCCCGGAGACGATCGCGGGATCCAGGTGCCCGAGCGCCTCGCGGACGGCTGCTGCCGGGTCGGCGGGAGTGGAGAACACCTTGTCCGTGGCGACGAGCGAGCCGTCCTCGTCCAGGACCACCAGATCGGTAAAGGTCCCTCCGCATTCAACACCGATTCGCACCAGACATGTCCTTCCTCTCTGAAGCAGTGAGCACCCTCCGACGGGAAGGCGCTCACCACTGTAGCGAGGAATTTATTTGAAGTAAAGTTTCCTGAATTTACAACTCAGGGATCTGGAGTCGGAGTGCGGTTCAGTAGCTCGGAGGGGACATCACCCAGAGCAGCACCGCAGGCTCCCCCTGGATTTCGCGCACGAGGTGGGGCGACGAACTGCGGTAGGCGATGCTGTCGAGGGCGCCGAGCAGGTTCGTCTCCTCACCGATTCGCACCTCCACGCGACCGCTGATCACGACGAGCAGCTCCTCGGAGTCGCCATGCGCATAGGGCTCGTCGCCGGTCGTGCCGTAGGGCTCGAACTCGCCGATGAACGACTCGAGGAGCTCGTTCTTCGTCGGCGTGATCCGCACTTTGCGGCCGCGCTGGCCGAACTCCCGGAACTGTGCGTTGCGGTGGCGGTGCACCGTCAGCGTGTCCTGGTCGGAGAACAGGTCCCCCACAGCCATCTCCAGGGCCGTGCAGATCTTCTGGAGCGTCGCGATGCTCGCCGTGTTGCGATTGCGCTCGATCTGGCTCAGAAAGCCCTCGGTGATGCCCGATCGCGCCGCGACCTCGGACAGCGTCAACCGCAGGTTCTTCCGACGCTGCCGGAGCCGCTCTCCCAGGGAGTCGAGCTCCGAGCCGTTCGACGTCGCACCATGAGCACTCTTCACGTCACCATCCTAACTTCGAGCTTTGAGCACGTGGACAAATATACTGAGATCTGGGTAAAGTTTTGTGAACTGAACGCACACGACCGGGAGGCACCGTGATCAACGGCCGAACGTCCATGTGGATCGATGCGCTCGCGCACCGACCCCGATTCCCCTCCGTGGACGGACCCCTCGCCGCGGACTACGCGGTCGTCGGCGGCGGCCTGTCGGGGCTCTGGACGGCCTACTTCCTCAAGACCATGCACCCCGATGCCGACGTCGTCGTCCTCGAGGCGGAACGCGTGTCGGCGGGCGCCTCCGGCCGCGCCTGCGGCTGGCTCTCCGGCAAGCCGATCGGCGTCCGCGACCAGCTGGCGAAGACCCACGGGCGGGCCGCGGTGATCCGCACGGAGGAGATCGTCCGCGACTCCCTCGATACCATCACGGGGATCTTCGCCGCAGCCGGCAAGGACATCGGCGCGCACAAGGGCGGTACGCTGCTGGTCGCGCGCTCGGCGAGCGAGACCGCGCGCGTGCGCGACGCCGTCGCCGCCGCGCACCGCTGGGGCGTCCCCGAGGACCGCATGCGGATGCTCGGCGCCGCCGAGACCCGCGCGCGCGTCGCCGTCTCGCGGGCCGAATCGGGGGCCTTCTCCCCGGACATGGTCCGTGTCGATCCGGCCCGGATGACGGTCGCGCTCGCCGAGATCGTCCGCGATCTCGGCGTCCCCATCTACGAGCGCAGCCGGGTGGCCTTCCCCCGAGGCTCGGCGCCGACCGCGAACGGCCACCCCGTCGTCGCCGAGCGGTTCGCGATCGCCACGGAGGGCTACACCTCGACGCTTCCCGGCCGCGGGCGCCTGATGCTCCCGATGAACAGCTCGCTCATCGCCACCCGGCCGTTGACCGACGCCGAGTGGGACGCGGTCGGCTGGTCGGAAGCGGAGGGCGTTTCCGGCGCGGCGCACACCTACTTCTACTCGGCGCGCACACCCGACGGCCGGATCGCGCTCGGCGGCAGGGGCAAACCCTATCGCTACGGCTCCGGATTCGACCGCGACGGCGTCGTCGACCGCGCCACGGTGTCGAGCCTCACCCGGATGCTGCGCGACCTGTTCCCCCAGATCGCCGCGGAGGTGGACTACGCGTGGTGCGGGGTCATCGGCGTCTCGCGCGACTGGAGCCCCTTCGTGCATCGATTCGGCCCCAGCGGCTCCGTCATCATGGGCGGCTACGCAGGGCAGGGGCTCACCGCGGCGCACCTCGCCGGCCGCATCGCCGCGTCGCTGCTCACGGAGACCGATGACGAGTACGTGCAGCTGCCGTGGGTGCGTGCGCTGCCGAGGAACTGGGAGCCGGAGCCGCTGCGTTGGATCGGGGCGAACGGACTCTATCGGGTGTACTCGGTCGCCGACGTCCTGGAGCACCGCGGCACGAGCGGCAGGACGGCGCTGATCGCAAAGGCCGCCGACCGGATCGCGGGCCGCTCCACCCGCCCCGCGCGCTCCTAGGCTCGCCGCGGCCGCTCCGCGAAGTCGAGGATCATCGAGGCGACCGGCTCCGCGCTCTTGATGATCGCCTCGTGGCCGCGTCCCGGGATCTCCGCCATCTCGCCGCGCGGCAGGAGCCTGGCGACCTCGGCGACCCAGTCGCGGGGGCAGACGCGGTCGGTCTCCCCCCGCAGCACGAGCGCCGGCGCCTCGATCTCCGGGCAGACGCGCTCGAGGCGATGATCCAGCATGTAGCGGAGCTTCCGCAGGAACCACGCCGGGCTCGTCTTCGCGTACTCCCAGAGGCCGAGCAGCAGCACCTTCGGCCCCTCGCCGGTGAGATCCTGCAGCATCCGGAGCGCCTGGAGTATCGCACGGCGCTCGTGACGGTTCACCGTCGGCGCGATGAGCACCAGGCGCTCCACGAGCTCCGGTCGGCGTCGCGCGACCTCGGCGACGATCTGCGTGCCCATCGAGTGCCCCACGAGCACCACAGGCCCCGATGCGGTCTCGGCGATGAACCCGGCGACGACCTCGGCGGTCAGCTCGATCGAGTGCGCCGATCCTGGTTCCGGGGAGTCCCCGAAGCCGGGGAGATCCAGCGCGAGCACCCTCCCCCGCTCGGCGAGCACGTCTCCCACTCCGGCGAAGACGACCCGGCCCATGCCGATCCCGTGCACCAGCACGAACGCACGGCCCGCGGGCCCCGGCGACTCGGTGTAGGCCATCTCGACCTCACCGCGCCGGTAGCTGAGATCCCGAGATTCCATGAGCAGCATCGTAGCGATGCCCGGCCGTCCGCTCCCGCGCTCAGGCGCCCGAGCCGCCCGCGCGGAGCCCGGCGAGGATGATGTCGAGCCCGCGCCCGAAGGAGGCCTCCAGCTCCGACCCCGGCGCCGGGTCCGCCGTCGCCGCGCCGACGAGCGCGCCGAACGCGGCCGCCTGGCGGTGGGTCTGCGTCGACTGGGCGTGGCCGAAGGTGTAGAGCAGCAGGGTCCGGGCGCCGTCCGCGCCCACGAGCGCCGCGAGCGCCTGCTCGACCGCGGACGCGCCGAGGCGGAAGGCGGCCGCGGTCGCCACGACGTCCGCCCCGTCGCGGATGCCGAGCATCGCCGCGCGGAGCGCGAGGCAGATGTCGCGCGCGCGGCCGCCGCCTCCGCGCTCCGCACCCGGGGCGGGGCCGGGGAGCACCCCGGCGACGATCTCGTCGGCCATGAGCGCGAGCAGGCTCTGCTTGTCGGGCACGTGGTGGTAGAGCGCGCTCGGCTGCACCTGGAGCTCCGCGGCCACCCGGCGCATCGAGCAGTTCTCGAGCCCCTGCGCGTCGAGCACCCGCAGCGCCGCGGCGACCACGTCGGCGAGTGTGTTGCGCATCCCCCCAGCCTAGCGCTAACCTGAACACCGTTCACCAGAACACCGTTCAGGTACCGACCCAGGAGGCCCCGTGTCCAGCACCGATGCGAGCACCGCCGCAGCCCCGGACGCGCCGCAGGCGCACGCCCCCCGACGCCGCAGCGTCGCGACGGACCTCGCCCTCGTGGCCACCTTCGCCGCACTCATCGCGGTCTGCTCGATCATCCCCGGCATCAGCCTCGGGCCCGCCGCCGTCACCCTGCAGACGCTCGCGATCCTGCTCACCGGCGCGGTCCTCGGCGCCACCCGCGGGCTCCTCGCCGTGCTGCTCTACATCGCGGTCGGCGCCGCCGGGCTGCCGATCTTCAGCGGCGGCGCCGCCGGGCTCGCCCCCTTCGCCGGCCCCACGGTGGGCTATCTCGTGAGCTTCCCGTTCGCGGCCTGGCTCATGGGCGTCATCGTCGAGCGCCTGCCGCGCGGCAAGGCGGCCACGAGCATCCCGCTCGTCTTCCTCGCCGGCCTCGCCGCGAACCTCGTCTTCGTCCACCTGCTCGGCCCGCTCGGGCTCGCCTGGCGCGCCGACATGACGCTCGGCGCGGCCTTCCTCTTCGACCTCGCGTTCTGGCCGGGCGATCTCGTGAAGACCCTCATCGTCGCCGTCGTCGCGACCGCGGTGCACCGCGCCTTCCCCGGGCTGCTCCCGCGCCGCGACTGAGGCGTCCGATGATGAACGCAGCCCGGAGCACGATCCGCTTCGACGGCGCGAGCGTCAGCGCCCCCGCCGCAGCGGGGGACGTGCGGATCCTGGCTCCCACGACGCTGACGCTCTCGGAGCGCCGCATCTCGGTCATCGGGGGGAACGGCTCGGGCAAGTCGACCCTCGCGCGCCTCGTGAACGGACTCCTCGAACCGAGCAGCGGGAGCGTCGGGATCGAGCTGGCGGCGGGCGCGCCCGGGTCGTCCGAGCCCGAGGTCCTCGACACGAGACGGGACGGCGCCGCCGTGCGGCGGCGTGTCGGCTTCGTCTTCACCGATCCCGCCGCGCAGCTCATCATGCCGACGGTGCTCGAGGACGTCGCGCTGTCGCTCCGCCGCAGGCATCGGGACGCCGTGACGCGCACGGCCGCGGCGCGCGCGACGCTCGAGCGCTTCGGCCTCGCGGCGCTCGCCGAGCGGAGCGTGCACGCGCTCTCGGGCGGGCAGAAGCAGATGCTGGCGATCGCCTCGGTGCTGGCGACGGAGCCCGCGGTCCTCGTCGCCGACGAGCCCACTACGCTCCTCGACCTCCGCAACGCCCGCATGATCGGCGAGCTGCTCATGTCGCTCCCCCAGCAGCTCCTCGTCGTGACCCACGACCTGGAGCTCGCCGCGCGCGCGGACCGCACGCTCGTCATCGCCGACGGCGGCGTCGTCTTCGACGGCCCGCCGGCCGAGGCGATCGCCCGCTACCGGGACGCGGCGGCCCGATGAGCGCCCCCTCCCCGCTCGGCGCGTACCTGCCGGGGGACGGGCCGCTGCATCGGATGCGCCCGGGGGCGAAACTGCTCGGGCTCTTCCTGTTCGCGATCGGCGTGGTCGCGAGCGGGGGTCCGTGGCTCACGAGCGCATGGCTCGGGATCGGGCTGGTGCTGGCCGCCCTCGCGGGCCTGCGCGGCCGCCGGCTCTGGCGCGCGGTGCGGGGCTTCGCCTTCGTGGCGGTCCCGCTCCTGCTCTTCACCGCGGTCAGCCGCGCCCTCGCCCTGGACGGCGGCTGGGGGCCGGGCGGCCCGATCCTCCCCGGAGCCGCGGCCTGGACGGCCGGCGCCGTGCGCGGCTACGAGGTCGTCGGAGACCTCCTCGCCGTCGTCCTCGCGGCGAGCGCGGTGACGGCGAGCACCGCCGTCACCGACGTGCTCGAGACCGTCACCGGGCTGCTCGGGCCGCTGCGTCGCTTCGGCGTGCGGCCCGAGCGCGTCGCCCTCGCCTGCTCGCTGCTCATCCGGGCGATCCCGAGCATCCTGGAGATCGCCGCGGAGACGCGCGCCGCGGCCCGAGCCCGCGGGCTCGAGCGGGATCCGCGCGCCCTGGTCGTGCCCCTCGTGCTGCGCACGGTCGCCCACGCCCAGCTCACGGGCGAGGCGCTCGCGGCCCGCGGCATCGGCGAGGAGGAGGACGACGGCATCGCCCCGTAGGCTGGGAGCATGGCCGACATCGAGATCCCCGAGGACGTCCACGCCGACTACGCGAACGCGGCCGCGCAGGACGCGCTCGCCGCGTTCCAGACGACCCCGGACTACCCGCACCTCGCGGCGTTCCTGACCGCGCTGCGCGAGGGCTACCTGGTCGTCGACGTCACCGGTGCGACCTCGAAGAAGAAGGGCGCCAGGGTCCGCACGATCCGTTCGACTCGCGGGCAGCTCGTGCTCCCCATCTTCACCTCGATGGCGGAGCTGCGCGAGATCGCACCGCCGGATCGACGCGAGCTCATCACGGGCGCCGTCATGCCCGCGAGACAGGCCCTCGCGCTCATCGCCACCGACCGCTTCGTCGCCGCGGAGTTCGACAAGGCCTCGGCCTCCCTGGTGCTGCTGCGCAAGTACGTCGCACTCGCCGCCGGCGAGGAGGCGATCACCGCGGAGTCGCTGGAGGCCATGCGCTGAGGCGCCGGTCGCCCGACGCCCCGCGCCTTCGCGTTTCCGGACCGCCCGGCTACGCCGCGGCCGGCGTCCGGAGGGCGCGCACCACCTGAACGGCGCCGAGCACGACCATCGAGACGCCGAGCAGCAGCCACAGCGTGACCGCGCCGAGCAGCGGCGACAGGAGGAGCGCAAGACCCGCGAGCAGGCTGATGATCCCGGAGATGACGGTCCACGCCTTGTTCCGGCTCGTCTTCACGAGGCTGAAGGCGACGACCGCCTCGAAGATCCACAGCGCACCGACGGTGAACGACAGGAACAGCGTCAGAACGGCCGCCGTCGCCCCGAGGTTCACGAGCATCACGACGCCGCCCACGAGGTAGAGCACGCCGAGCAGGATGTGCCCGGTACGCGCCCAGCCGCCCAGCGTCTTGCTGAAGATCGAGGTGCCGATGTACACGGCGCCGACGACGAGGGCGTAGGCCGACATCACCGCCGCGACGAGCTGCATCGCGACGGCCCCGGACTTCACCGGGAAGAACATGATGAGCAGGCCCAGCACGACGGCGATGAGACCGCCGACGCCGAGGGCGATGCGCAGCCCGTCGCCCGCGCGCCCCGGAGCGGTGGACGATGCGGTATCGGTGTCGGTCATGTGGTCTCCCCCCGTCGATGGGCGCCGAACGCGCCCGCATACCCCCATCATGGCCCATTCCGGGCGGTTTCGCGGGAATCTCACGGGAGCGGATCTCTCGGGCCTCGCCATCGGGCAGACCCGCTTCGCGGACACGGTCGTCGCGGACACCCGGTTCGCCGGCGCCGAGCTCGGGCAGGCCGTCTTCGCCGGGATGGACCTTTCGGGAATGGACTTCTCGCACGCGAGTGTGACGCAGGCGGATCTGAGCGGAGCCGACCTCCGGGGTGCCGACCTCACCGACGCCGACCTCACGGGAGCCCGTCTGATCCAGGCGGATCTCACGGACGCCGACCTGACGGGCGCATCGATCGCCGGGGCGGACTGGACCCAGGCCGGCACGCGGGGCGCGGTCGGGGCGGCGCTCTCGGGGCAGTTCCCCCTCGACGCGATGGTGCTCGCGTGCGTCCTCGTGATCGCGCTGTTCGTGCTGCGCCGCCCGCTTCGGACGGGATCGGGCCGGCTCCCGGCGATCGCGGTGCTCGCCGTGCTCGCGGCGGCGCTCGCCGCGCAGCTCCTGCTCGCCGCGCCGTTCGCGCACGAACTCGATCCGCGCATGCTCGGCAAGCTCGCCGGACCACTGCTGGTCGTCGGGTGCTTCGTGGGCGCCATCGTCTCGATGGTGCACGAGGACGCCGCGCCCGGCTGGCGGTCCGCGGCGGGCCTCGCCGTCCTCCTGGCCGGAGTATCCCTGCTCCTCGCCGCGGGTCTCGCGGCGATCCAGTTCCCGTTGTTCGGCGGGGAGCCGTTCCAGCAGAGCTGCCGCGGCGCCGGCTGCCTGGGCGGCGCCTCCCGCGGCGCCGTCGGAGCGCTGCTCGGCGGCGCGACGGCGGCGCTCGGCCTGCTGCTGCTCGGCAGCGGGCGGCGCAACGGCCGCGTCCGGCATAAGCTGGAGAGGTCGGCATCGATCGAGGAGGACGGGTGAGCACGCAGGAGCAGCGCACGGGGTCGCACGGGGAAGTCCAGCTGGAGAACGCGTTCTTCCGGGTCACGAAGTGGACGATCGAACCGGGCGGCGCGATCCCGATGCACCGCCACGATGTCGAGTACGTCGTCGTTCCCATGGTCACGGGCACGATGCACGTGACGAACGCGGACGGCAGCGAGATCGTCGCATCTCTCGTCGCGGGCGAGAGCTACACGCGCTCCGGCGGCTCCGAGCACCGCGTGGAGAACCGCGGGAGCGATGCGGACATCGTCTTCGTCGAGATCGAGCGCCTCGCATGACGGACGCGACGGCACCCGCCGTGTCGGTGCGCCCGATCGCCCCGGAGGACCGCGCGGCCTGGGAGCGGCTCTACCGCGGGTACCGCGCGTTCTACGCGGCCGCCGATGACCCCGACGCGATCGAGACGGTGTGGAGCTGGCTCCACGACGACGCGCACGAGGTCCGCGGCCTGCTGGCGGAGCACGCGGGCGAGCCGGTCGGGATCGCCCACTTCCGCAGCTACGCGCGGCCGCTCACCGCCTCGCGCGGGCTCTTCCTCGACGACCTCTTCACGGCCTCGGAGGCGCGCGGGAGCGGCGCGGGGACGGCGCTCCTCGATCGCCTCGCGGAGATCGCCCGCGACGAGGGCGCCACGGTGGTCCGCTGGATCACCGACGAGGGGAACGGGACGGCGCGACGCCTGTACGACCGTCTCGCCCAGCAGACGCGCTGGGTGACCTACGACCTGCCGCCGGCCGCGGACCCCGCCGCGGGCTGAGGCCGGCACCCGGCGTCAGCCCGCGGTGCGCAGCCGCTCCGTGCCGCTCGTCGCCTCGGTGCGGCCGTGCGCGACGGGCACGCCCGCGGCGTCGACCGCGACGAACACGATCCGGTCGAGCGTGAGGACCTCATGGCCGGTGACGGCGTTCTCGACCCGGCAGCTCAGCGTGATCGAGGTGCGCCCGAACGCCACGATGCGGTACTCCAGCTCGAGCAGATCGCCGCGATCCGCCCGTGCGGAGAAGCCGATCTCCGACATGTGCCTGGTCACCACGTCGATCGTGCCGAGCTGGGTGACGGCGACGATCGCCGCCTCCTCGTCCACCCACTGCAGCAGTCGACCGCCGAACAGCGCGCCGTGCTGGTTGAGATCCTCGGGCTTGACCCACTTGCGGACCAGGTACCGGTAGTCGCTCATGCGCTCAGCCTAGCGGCGGCGCGGGATCGCGGCGCCGGGACCCCGAGCGCTCACCCTGGCTCCGCCGCGCCGGCGGCCGCGGCGATGAGCGGGACCGTGTCGGCCCGGCTGTGCTCGACGTGCGCGAGCGCGAGCGCCGCGGCGCGCTCGGTCTGCCCGCGCACGATCGCGTCGCACAGCTCGCGATGCTCGCGGTGCACGTCGCGGTCGTCGCGCCCGTCGGCGATGTGGAAGAGGCGCTTCACCCGTCCGCGGACCGGCAGCATGAGATCCTGCAGCAGCCGATTCCCCGCGAGTTCGACGACGGCGTCGTGGAAGTCCGAGGTGGCGTCGGCGATCGCGCCGCCGCCACCGGCCTCGACGGCCCGCTCCGCGGTCTCGAGCGCCGCGACGAGCCGCTCCGCCTCCGCTCCCGCCGCGCACCGCGCGGCGGCGAGCCGCGCCGCGAGCACCTCGAGCGACGCGCGGACGTCGAAGAGCTCGACCACGTCGGCGAGGGCGAGCGGCGCCACGACCGCGCCGCGACGCGGCAGGGTGCGGATGTATCCCTCCGCCTCGAGTCGCGGGAAGGCCTCGCGGATCGGGATCCGGGAGACCCCGAGCTCCTCGGCGACCTCCCGCTCGCGCACGCGGCTCCCGGTCGCCAGGCTCCCCTCGATGATCCGGTCGCGCACCCAGGCGTAGACCCGCTCGCCCTGCGGCACCCCGGGCACCCCGTGATCCTCGAACCCCGCCGTCGCCATCCGCACCTCGCTCCTCGCGCTCACGCACCACGCGTGCGCCGGCGTCCCTGCGCCTGCCGACAGTGTAGGGCAGCGCACCCGAATCGCACTTTGGTATTCCATTTGTTGTACACGGCCAGAGATAGTCGTCATTTTCCGGCGATGATTTCTGTTTCTGGGCTCTTTGGCATACCATACGAGAGCATCGGGCGACATTCGCCCCCGGTCACCCCAGAGCAAAGGAGTCTGCGCATGACCGCCACCGCCACCCCGACCCCGAGCGATACGGCAGCGAGGCCGCGCACGCTCAAGCGCGAGCTCGGCCTGCCGGCGCTCATCGCCTACGGGCTCACCTCGATGGGCGTGCTCTCCGTCGTCTCCGTGTACGGCCCCGCGACCGCGCTGAGCGACGGCCATCTCCCCGCCGCCTACGTCGCCGCGATCGTCATCATGCTCTTCACCGCGCACAGCTACGGGCGCATGGCCGCGCACGTGCCGATCACGGGCGGCGCCTACGCCTTTGCGACCCGCGGCTTCGGCCGCACCACCGGCTTCCTCACCGGATGGGTCATGCTGCTCGACTACCTGTTCCTCCCGATGGTCAACTTCCTGCTCTTCGGGCTGTACGTCAACAGCCTGTTCACCGCCGTGCCGTCCTGGGTCGGCACGCTCGTGTGCGTCGTCGTGGTCGGCGTGCTCAGCATCATCGGCGTGAGCTGGATCAAGCGGATGAACACCGTCGTGATCCTCGCCTCGGTGCTCGTCATCCTCGCGTTCCTCGTGCTCGCCGTGCTGAATGCGCCGGACACGAGCCTCTCGGCGGTGACGGCCCCGCTGTCGATCGGCGACGGCGGGATCGCCCCGATCCTCGCGGCGGCCGCGATCGTCGCCTTCGCGTTCCTCGGCTTCGACGGCGTCGCGACCCTCGCCGAGGAGACGCGCGATCCGCGCCGGCGCGTTCCGAAGGGCATCGTGCTCGCCACGCTCTTCGCGGGTCTCGGCTATCTCGCCTTCTCGATCGCGGGCAGCCTCATCGCCCCCGACTGGACCCGACTGGACAATCTCGACGCCGCGGGCACCGAGCTCATGCAGCGCGCGGGCGGCGACGTCCTCATGGTCGTCTTCGTCGTCGTGAACGTCGTCGGCATCGTGCTCTGCGGCACGGCCGCGCAGATGAGCGTCAGCCGCGTCCTGTTCATCACGCTCGACCAGGCCGTCTACATGATCAATTTCGGCGCCCTCGCCGCCTTCGCCATGGTGAACCTCGCGACCGTCAAGGTGCTGTTCTTCGACATGCGCCTGCGCCGCGGCTGGGGTGTCCTGCGCCACCTGGTCATGCCGGTCATCGGCTTCGTGTCGATCGCCTGGCTGTGGACCTCGCTCGCCCCGTTCACCTACGCGCTCGGCGGCGCGTGGCTCGCCGTCGGCGTCCTCGTGCTCCTCGCCCGACGCCGCCGCGGGGGCGCCCCGCTCGCGCTGCAGCTCGACGACGTCGAGACCGAGGCGATGCCGACCGTGCCCTACCGCGACTGAGCGGCGCATCCCGCACTCGAAAGGACCCTCCGCATGCCAGACACCCCGAGCGCGCCGCTGCGCACCCCCGGCCTCGTCGACGCCCACATCCACCCGGACAAGACCTCGTGGGGCGGGCCCTGGCTGTCGCGGCGCGCGGCGGCGACGCTCCCCGAGCTCATCGCGAACGACCGCGCGACCCAGGCCGGGTACACCGCGGGCGTCGAGGAGCGGGCCCACGCGCTCCTCGCCCATGCCCTCGCGCAGGGCACGCTCGCCATGCGGGCGCACGTCGACGTCTCGGCGGAGCTCGGCACGGCGAACGTCGAGGGCGTGCGCGCCGCGGCGGATCGCCTCCCGGGGCTCACGGTGCAGATCGTGGCGTTCCCGCAGTTCGGACTGCTCACGAACCCCGGAACGCTCGAGGCCATGGGCGCGGCACTCGCATCGGGCGCCGACCTCGTCGGCGGGATCGATCCCATCGGCCTCGAGGGGACCTGCACGGCCACCTCGACGCGATCTACGGGCTCGCGGACCGCGCGGGGCGCGATCTCGACATCCACCTCCACGACGGCGGCGAGGAGGGCCTCGCCGAGATCCGCGAGATCGCGCGGCGCACCATCGCCGGCGGGCGCCAGGGCCGCGTCACGATCGGCCACGCCTTCGCGCTCTGCGACCCCTCGCTCCCGAGCCTCGGGGAGACCCTCGACCGCGTCGCCGAGGCCGGCATCTGGATCGCGAGCTGCGCGCTCGGCGCCGACCCCGTCCCCGATCTGGACCGCTTCGAGCGGCACGGCGTGCGCGTGGTCGCCGGCTCCGACGGGGTTCGGGACGCCTGGAGTCCGTTCGGCACGGGCAGCATGGTCGATCGGGCCCATCTCCTCGCCTACCGCACGGGAGCGCTGACCGATGCCGAGCTCGAACGCGCCTTCCGCATCGCGGGCCCCGCAGGCGGCGCGCTGCTCGACCTCCCCGAGATCGCGCGGTGGCGGCCGGAGAGCGCCACCCGGCTCGAGTTCGACGCCCTGAGCGTGGCGCAGCTCGTCACCGACCGCCCTGCGCCCCTCCGGGTGCTGCGCGACGGCCGGGAGCTCGCCGCCCGATGAGCGCGCCCCTCCGCCGCCAGGGGGTCGCCGCCGGCATCCTCACGGTCGCCGTGGGGCTGAGCGTGCGCTTCCCGATCACGAGCGTGTCCCCGCTCCTCGGCGACATCGGGGCCGCCTACGCGCTCTCGCACACCGCGATCTCCGTGCTGAGCGCGATCCCCGTGCTCCTCTTCGGTCTCGCTTCGCCGCTCGCGCCCTGGCTCGTCGGGCGCTTCGGGCTCCCCCGCGCGCTCGCGCTCCTCCTCGCCGCGCTCGCGCTCGCGACGCTGCTGCGGCCGCTCGCGCCCGGGGCGCTCTTCGCGGGGACGCTGCTCGTCGGCGCGGCGATCGCGCTGCTCGGGATCCTCGCGCCGCAGATCATCCGGCTCGCGCTCGCGCACCGCGGCGGGTTCTGGACCGGGGTGTACACGACGTCCTTCGGCGTCAGCGCCGCCGCAGGCGCCGCGCTCTCGGTCCCGCTGCTCACCGTCTTCGGCGGACGCGTCGCGCCGAGCCTCGCCGTCTGGGCGGTGCCGCTGCTCGCGGTGCTCGCGCTCGCACTCGCCTTCGGCGGACGCCTCGACGACGGGCGCGCCGACGACTCGGGCGACACGCCCATCGAGGAGGATCGCGTCGACGACGAGCCCACCGATGACGAGCCCACCGCTGAGGAGCGCGCCGGCGAGGGGAACGACGACGGCCACGCGGCCTCGCCGGCTCGGCCGGCGACGCTGGCTCGCCCCCGCGGTTCCATTCTGCGCGCCCGCGGCCTCTGGTCGGTCACCGGCTTCTTCGGCTGCCAGGCGCTGCTCTACTTCTCGCTCACCGCGTGGCTGCCGACGATCGCCGAGAGCCGCGGCGCCGACCCGGCCCACGCGGGCCTGCTGCTCGCCTGGATGAGCGTCGCCGGGCTGCCGGCTTCGCTCCTCGCGCCGAGCCTCGCCTCCCGCGAGCGCCGGCGCGCGGGCCTGCTCATCGCCTCCGCCTCCCTCGCGGTGACCGGGCTGCTCGGGCTCGCCCTCGCGCCCGTCGCCCTCATGCCCCTGGCCGTCGCGATCCTCGGCCTGGGCCTGAGCTCGGCCTTCGGGCTGGCGATCGCCCTCATCGTCTTCACCGCGCCGAGCGCGGCCCGGACCGCGGCGTTCTCCGCGGTGAGCCAGGGGGTCGGCTACGGCGCGGCGGCGGCGGGCCCCCTCGTGCCCGGGCTCCTCGTCGGCGCGGGCGTCGACTGGCCGATCGTGCTGCTCCTGCTCGCCGGCGTCGCCGTCGTCGAGCTCGCGTTCGGACTGTCGGCGGTCCGGGCGCGCGCCGAGCGCGCCTCCTAGACTGGGGGCATGGTCGTCTTCGCGGGAATCCTGCTGCTCGTCAACGCCCTCTACAACCTCGTCGTCTGGCCGCGCTTCTGGACCCGTGTCAGCCGGGACGAACGGGCGCGCGACGCCGAGGGTCGCGCAACGGCATTCCTGCGGGTGCACGCGATCCTCATCGGGATCGCGCTGCTGCTCGCCGTCGTGTCCGGCGTCGCCGGCGTCATCGTGCTCCTGTGATGCCGCGCAGCGGCCCGCTCGCGACTACTCGGCCCGCTCCTCGTCGGGTCGACCCGAGCTGAGGCTCGTCGCGGGCCCGAGGTGCGAGGCGCCGCCCTCCCCGACCCAGCCGCGCCCCGGCGTCCGCGCGGGGTCGGAGTCGTGATCCGGCTCGGCCTCGACCTCGGTCTCCCTCTCGGCCTCCCCCGCGGCCTCGTCGCGGCCGGGATGCCCCGACTCGAGATGCGTGGCGGGCCCGAGGTGCGAGGCGCCGCCCTCATCGGTCCACTCGTGGCCCTCCTCGAGGTTGTGCGCGGGGTCGGACTCGTGGTCGGGGACATGGGTTCCGTCGCTGCGCATCGTTTCCTCCCGGGTGCTCAGGGACCGCGCCGACCGCGCCGTCCCGCTGCCCCCAGGGTACGCGCCGGGGCGCCGCGAGGGAAGGCGCGCGGGCCGCGCGGTCACCGGGGCGGCGGGCACGGGCCCGGGCCGGTGCGAAGGGCCCTCGCATACACTGGGGAGCATGAAGCGGATCCTCACCTACGGCACCTTCGACCTCCTGCACTGGGGCCACATCCGCCTGCTCCGCCGCGCCCGCGCGCTCGGCGACTACCTCGTGGTCGCCGCGTCGACCGAGGAGTTCAACGCGGGCAAGGGCAAGCGCACCTACCACGACTTCGAGACCCGCAAGAACATGCTCGAGGCGGTGCGCTACGTCGACCTGGTCATCCCCGAGGAGGCCTGGGACCAGAAGGTCCGCGACGTGCAGAAGTACGAGATCGACGCGGTCGTCATGGGCGGCGACTGGGAGGGCGACCCGCGCTTCGAGATCCTCAGGGAGCACTGCGAGGTCATCTACCTCGACCGCACCGAGGGCGTCTCCACGACCAAGATCAAGCACGACCTCGGCGAGGGCGCGTAGCGCCGCGCCGCGCGCGTCGGAGGCGGGGCCGCGCGAGCGGCCCCGCCTCCGACGGTCACAGCACCTTCGACAGGAAGGCCTTCGTGCGTTCGCGCTGCGGGTTCGTGAGCACCTGCACCGGATCGCCCGACTCGACGACGACGCCGCCGTCCATGAACACCAGCTCGTCCGCGACCTCGCGGGCGAAGCCCATCTCGTGCGTCACGACGATCATGGTCATGCCGGTCTCCGCGAGCCCCTTCATCACGTCGAGGACCTCGCCGACGAGCTCGGGATCGAGCGCCGAGGTCGGCTCGTCGAAGAGCATGAGCTTCGGGTCCATCGCGAGGGCGCGCGCGATCGCGACGCGCTGCTGCTGCCCGCCGGAGAGGTGCGCCGGGTAGTAGTCGTGCCGCTCGGCGAGACCGACCCGCGCGAGCAGCTCCATCGCGCGGGCCTTCAGCTTGGCCTTGTCGCCCTTCTTCAGCAGTGTGGGTGCGACCATCACGTTCTCGAGCGCGGTCATGTGCGGGAAGAGGTTGAAGCGCTGGAACACCATGCCGATGTCCCGCCGCTGGGCCGCCGACTCGCGCGGGTGCATCTCGTAGAGCTTGTCGCCCTTCTGCTTATAGCCGACCAGCTCGCCGTCGACCGAGAGCCTGCCGGCGTTCACGGTCTCGAGGTGATTGATGCAGCGCAGGAAGGTCGACTTGCCCGAGCCCGAGGGGCCGACGAGGCAGAGCACCTCGCCGCGCTGCACCTCGAGCGAGATGGACTTCAGCACGAGATTGGAGCCGTAGGCCTTCGATACGCCCTCGGCCTTCACCATCGGCGTGTCGCTCGCGTGGATGCTCATGCGCCACCCCCTCCGGGTCGCTCGTGCGGGGGGACGATGCTCTCGCCGCCGCGGCTGGGATACGTCGGGTGCTGCGCCGCCTCCTCCGCCGTCACGACGCCGATGGCCTCGGTCGCGACGGTCGGCTTCATCACATCGGGCCGGCGGGCGACGCCCTTGGCGAAGTGCTTCTCGAGGAAGTACTGGCCCACCATGAGGATCGACGTCACCAGGAGGTACCAGATGGACGCGACGATGAGCATGGGCACCGGCTGGTAGGTCACGGCCGAGATGTCGCGCGCCCGGCCGTAGAGGTCGAGCGTGAAGGGCACGGCCGTGACGAGCGAGGTCGTCTTCAGCATCGAGATGACCTCGTTGCCCGTCGGCGGGATGATCACGCGCATCGCCTGCGGCAGGATCACCCGGGTCATGGTGTGCCACCAGCCGAGGCCGAGCGCGGTCGCGGCCTCGTCCTGCCCCTTGTCCACGGAGAGCAGCCCGGCGCGCACGATCTCCGCCATGTAGGCGGCCTCGTTGAGCGCGAGGCCGATCACCGCGAGGGTGAAGTAGCTCAGCAGGTCGCGGGTGTTCAGCGAGACGACGGCTTCGGTGAAGGGGATGCCGAGCTCGATCGACTTGTAGATCGTCGGGATCAGTCCCCAGAAGGTCAGCTGCACGTACACGGGCGTGCCGCGGAACAGCCAGAGGTAGAGCCACGCGACGGCCTTCACGACCGGGTTCGGCGACTGGCGCATCACGGCCACGGCGACGCCGAGGACGATGGCGATCACCATCGAGTAGACCGTGAGCTGCAGCGCGTAGCCGGCTCCGGAGAGGATCCGCACGTCGAAGAGGTACTTGCCGACCTCGGCCCAGTTGTAGACCGGACGGTTGACGGCGGTGTCGTAGATGAACAGCGCGGCGATGATCGCCAGCACGACCGCGAAGACGGTGCGCCAGGGATGCCGCAGCCGGATCGCCTCGATCTGCTCGGGCGGCGGCTCGCGGTGCGGGGCCTCGGGCCCCGCACCGGCGGAGTGGGGTGCGCTCATGGTCGGCCGGGCTTATTCCGTGCCCGCGTTGATGGTCGCCTCGGTGACGGCGCCCGACTCGATGCCGGCCCCCTCGAGGATCTCGAGGTAGGTGCCGTCGTCGATGAGCGACTGCAGCGCGGCCTGCACGGCGAGGGTCACGTCGCTGTCCTTCTGCGTGGCGAAGCCGTAGGGCGCGGCGTCGAAGACGTCGCCCACGACCTCGAGCTTGCCGTCGAGCTTCGCGACCGCGTCGCCCGTCACCGGGAGGTCGGCGGAGAACGCGTCGGCCCGGCCGTCGACGACGGCCTGGGTCACCTCGGGCTGGCCGTCGAAGCGCAGCACCTCGATCGGGTCCTTCCCCGCCTCCTCGCAGGCCGCGGACTTCGCCGGCAGCTCCTCGGTGTCCTGCACCGTCGTCGCCTGCACGGCCACGGTCAGCCCGCAGGCGTCGGCGGGGTCGATGTCCGCGCCGGGGGCGGCCGCCCACTGCGTGCCGGCGTTGAGGAAGTTCACGAAGTCGACCGACTTCTGGCGCTCGACCGTGTCCGTGAAGGAGGAGGAGCCCATGTTCAGCGCGCCCTCCTGGATGCGCGGGATGATCGCGTCGAAGCCGAGGATCTCCCATTCGGGTTCGAGGCCCAGCTTCGCGCTCACCGCCTCGGCGAGGTCGACGCCCCAGCCGACCGGCTTGCCGTCGGCGTCCTTGTACTCGTTGGGCGGGTACTCGGCGTCGGTGCCGATGGTGAGCACCCCGGCGTCCGCGATCTCGGCCGGCAGCAGATCGACGGCGGCCTGATCCGCCTCGATGGCCGCAGCGGTCTCCTCGCCGCCGCCCTCCGCGGCGCCGTCGTCGTTGACGCAGCCGGTGAGCGTGAGCACGGCAGCTGCGGCGAGCGCGGGAAGCGCATAACGAATCTTCATTGATCCCTCCAAGTGGACGATCGGGGAGTGCCGGGACGCCCGGCACGCGATGTGGCTCCGAGTGTACTGCGCCGCCATCACCGGCGGGTTACAGGGTCTCTACCCCGGTCCATACGCGGACTGTCACCTGGAGCGGGACGCGCCCGGATCCCGATCCCGATCCCGGCCCCGATCCCGGGCCCACCTCCGAGACACCGACGGAATTCACGCGAACGGGGGCTCTCCCCGCCGATCGTCCCGGTTCGCGTGAATTCCGGGCCCGCGCGGGCGCGGAAGGCCCCGGACGGGCACGGGCGCCCGCACCGCGGTCGGGAATTCCGCGCCGCGCAAGGGGGTGCATCGATACCGAATCGTTGCCTAGCATGGGGGTACTCCCGCGGGATCGCCCCAGGGAGCACGACTGACCATGGAACCCATCGGCAACGCGGACTTCCGGGCGGCTCGGGCAGCGCCGCCGCGGTCGAGCGATGCCGTTTCGCACCCCTCCCCGGGTCGCCCGGGCGCCGACGCACCGGCCGGCGGGCACGGGATCCGGAAGGACATCCAGGGGCTCCGCGCCATCGCGGTCGCCCTCGTGCTCGTGTACCACCTCGCGCCCGACGCGCTCGCCGGCGGGTACATCGGCGTCGACGTCTTCTTCGTGATCTCGGGCTTCCTCATCACCGGGCAGCTGCTGCGCGAGGTCGCCGCGAGCGGCCGGATCGACCTCCCGCGCTTCTGGGCGCGGCGCGCGCGGCGCCTGCTGCCCGCGGCGCTCCTCGTGCTCGCGGCGACGCTGCTCGCGGTCTGGGTCGTCGCCCCGCGCGGCTTCCTCCCCTCCTTCCTCGTGCAGGTGGCCGCCTCCGCGGCCTACGCGCAGAACTGGGTGCTCGCGGGGCAGTCGGTCGACTACATGGCCGCCGAGGCGCAGGTGTCCCCGGTGCAGCACTACTGGTCGCTGTCCGTGGAGGAGCAGTTCTACATCGTCTGGCCGCTCGTGGCCGTGCTGGCCGCGGCGATCGCCGCGCGCCTCGCCCGGCGCTTCCGCCCGGTGTTCGCGATCATCGTCGGCGGGATCGCGGCGGCCTCGCTCCTCGCCTCCGTCCTCATGACGGCGCTCGCCCCCGCGCAGGCGTACTTCGCGACGACGACGCGGGCGTGGGAGTTCGCGGCGGGCGGACTGCTCGCCTGGATCGCCTCCGCGTCCTCCCGGCCGCTCGAACGGATCCCGCGCGCGATCCGCGTGCTCGCGGCCTGGGCGGGGCTCGCCGGGATCGCGCTCGCGGCGCTCGCCTTCACGGACGCGACCGCGTTCCCCGGCACGGCGGCCCTCCTCCCGGTGCTCGCGACCGTGCTCGTCATCGCGGCGCAGGAGCCCGCGGGGCGGGGATCCCCGAGCGCACTGCTCGCGGCGCGGCCGATGCAGTGGCTCGGCGACGTCTCCTACGGCGCCTACCTCTGGCACTTCCCGCTCATCGTGCTCGCCCCGTTCGCCCTGGGGCGCGCGGCGGGACCGGTCGGGGCCGTCGGCATCGCGGCGCTGACGCTGCTGCTCGCCTGGGGATCGAAGGTGCTCGTGGAGGATCCGTTCCGCACCGGCCTGTCGCGCGCCTGGCCGAACGGCCGCGCGCTCGCGATCACCTCGGCGGGCATGGCGGCGCTGCTCGGCTTCTCGCTCGCCGGGGTCGCCGCGGCCGACCAGCAGGTCGAGGCGGAGCGCGAGCGGGTCGTCGCGCAGCTGCAGGATCCCGATCCCTGCCTCGGCGCCTCGGCGCTCGAGCCCGGCTCGGGCTGCGAGCCGCTGCCCGAGCAGCTGCCCATCCCCGAGCCGGCGCTCGCCGACCGGGCGCCCGAGCGCTGCCTGAGCGCGCAGGAGGGCGACGAGCTCAAGGTGTGCGAGTACGGCAGCCCCGCCGCGGAGGCCGCCCGGACCATCGCGCTCGTCGGGGATTCGCACGCCGAGCAGTGGCTCCCCGCCCTGGCCGGCACGGCCGAGGATCGGGGATGGCGCCTGCTCGTCATCGCGAAGGCCTCCTGCCCCTTCACGGAGGCCGAGCGGGACTACACGACCTCGCCCGATGCCGAGAACGAGCGCTTCCGCGCCGACTGCGACGCTTGGAACGACGCGGCGCTCGACTACCTCGAGGCCGAGCCGTCGATCGACACGGTGATCACCGCCGCGAAGGCGACGAACCGGGTCGTGCCGGCGGCGGGCGAACCGTGGGAGGAGACCGCGAAGCAGGCCTACGAGGAGCGCTGGCGCGCGCTGCCCGACTCCGTGCGGCGGGTGGTCGCGATCCGCGACACGCCGCAGATGGCGGACGGGGTGCTCACGTGCGTCTCGGAGCAGGGCGAACGGGCGGCCGACGCCTGCGCGGTCGAGAAGGACGAGGCGATCCCGGCCGATCCGCTCGCCGAGGCCGCGGAGGCCGTCGGAGCGGCGCCCGCCGCGACGAGCGTCGCGGCGGGATCCGCCCCGCTCGATGGCGACCGCGGCGACGGCGCGCTCGAGGGGGCGTCCGGCTCCCTGGGGGCCGGCGGGCCCGAGGTGGATCTCGTGGATCTCAGCGACTACTTCGTGGTGGACGACGCCTGCCCGCCGGTCATCGGGGGCGTCCTCGCCTTCCGCGATTCGCACCACGTCAGCTGGGCCTACGCCGAGCTCCTCGCGGACCCCCTCACGGCGCAGCTCGATCGGGCGCTCGCGAGCTGAGCGGCGGCGCCCGGCTCAGCGGCGGCGCCCGGCTCTCGAGAAGGCGCCCGGCTCAGGAGAAGGCGCCGTCCACGGCGGTGGCGAGCACCGTGGCCGTCGCGAGGGACTCCGCGTCGGCGGTGAGCGGGTCTGCATCGATGACGACGAGATCGGCGCGCAGGCCGGGGCGCAGCGCGCCGATCTCGTGCTCGCTGCGCAGCTGCCACGCGGCGTTCGCCGTGTGCGCCCGCAGCGCGTCCGCCCGCGACACCGCCGTGCCGCCGCCGAGCCGGCGGCCGGTGCGCGAGGTCCGGGTCTCGGCCACGGCCATGTTCCGCAGCGGCTCGCACGGCGTGACCGTGCCGTCGTTGTGGAAGGTGGCGCGGTGGCCGGCGGCGAAGGCGGCCCCCGCGTCGGCCCAGGCCGCGCCTCGTTCGCCGAACAGGTCGTCGACGAGCACGTCGCCCCAGTAGGTGAGATGGTCGACGAACACGCTGACCGTCGCCCCGAGCCGCTGCGCCCGCGCGTACTGCGCCGGTGTCATGAGGCCGCAGTGCTCGACCCGGAAGCGGTGGTCGCTCAGCCCGAAGCGCTCGATGAGGGTCTCGTACGCGTCGAGGGTGCTGTCGATCGCGACATCGCCGTGGGCGTGGCAGGCGAGCTGCCACCCCTCCCCCGCGTACTGGCCGCCGATCTCCACGAGCTGCTCGGTCGTGTAGTTCGCCCGGCCGACGTGGCCGGGCGAAAGGCCGATCGCGCGCGTCGCCGGGGTGTCGAGGTAGGGGAACGAGGCCGCGATGTTGCCGACCCACGGCGAACCGTCCGACCACACTTTCACCCCCACCTGGCGCACGAGCGCATCGCCGTCGCCCATCCGGGCGGTTGCGCGCGCGCCGGGCCGCGACATCTCGTAGCCGCGGATGCGGGTCGGCAGTGTACCGGCGGCGGCCATGCCGGCGAAGAGCCCGCCGAGATCCTCCGTCCAGGTGAGGTCGGCGACCGTCGTCACCCCGCGCTCCCGCATCCCGCGCAGCAGCTCCGCCATGCGCCGCGGGAGCTCCGCCCGCGCGGCGGCGAGGGCGGGCCCCGCGATCCGCATCACGGCGGCGGCCTCCAGGGCGACGCCCGTCAGCGCGCCGGCGGCGTCGCGGCCGTAGGCGGCCCCCGCGGGATCGGGGGTGCCGGCGTCCACCCCCGCCTCCCGGGCCGCGGCCGCGTTGAAGTACGCCGAGTGCAGGGAGTTGTGGACGATCACGAGCGGGATGTCGCCCGCGAGCGCATCGAGCTCCGCCATCGTCGGCGGGGTGAGGCCGCGCTGCAGCAGCGGATCCCAGCCGTTCGCGAGCACGCGCGCGGGCCGGGGTCCGTCCGTCAGCGCCGCGCGGATCGCGGCCCAGACGCCGTCGGCCGTTGCGATCGTGACGGGGCGGATGTCGACCGTCCCCTCCCCGAGCAGCGCGGCCGCCTCGGAGGGATGACCATGCGGTTCGATGAGGCCGGGCAGCGCCCAGCCTTCGCCGAGATCGACGCGCGCGGCGCCGGCCGGCGCGCTCACCTCCTCGCGGGAGCCGATGGCGGTGATGACGCCGCCCTCCACGAGCATGGCCTCGGGCCGGGCGTCCGCGCCGCGGGCCTCCGCGTCGGTGCGGACGAAGCGTCCGGTGATGAGGGTCGGGCGCGATTCCGGCACGGGGGATCCTTTCGAGGGCTGCGCCGGCGCTCACCGCCGGCCCGTACGCCCCACTATGCCCGGATCCCGGCGTGCGCGCACCCCGCGGCCGCTGTGCGGCCCGCGCGGGGCAGCGCGGCCCGGGCGACGCGGCGGCGACGCCTAGACTCGGTGCCATGCCCGCCCGCCCGATCGCCCGCGCCTACTTCGCCGCGCAGGCGGTCGCCGGCGCGGCCTGGTGGCTCGCCGTCTGGACGGTGCCCGCGGTGCGCGACGCGACGCTCGGCGGGCTCGACCCGCTGCTCGTCGCGCTCGGGGACCTACCGTGCTTCGTCCTGGCGTCGGCGTTCGCGGCATCGGGCCTCCGCTGGGCTGTGTGGATCGTCGTGCCGTGGACGTGCGCGGTCGCGGCCGGGATGGCTCTCTACGCCACGATCACGGGGCTTGCCGGGTGGGGAGCGCTGCTCATGCTCGGCGCCGGGGGCGGCACGGTGCTCGCCGGCGTCGCGCTTCGCCTCGGCCGACTCCCGAGCGAGCGGCTGCTCGTCGGACCGTTCGCCCCCCGGGAGGCGCAGCGCGCGAGCGCGGGGCGCCAGCTCGCGCGGACGGCGGCGCAGACCGCCGTGTTCTGGGGGTGCTTTCTCCTCGTGATCCCGCTCGGCATCGCCGCGGTCGAGGCGCGCTGGGGCCTGCGTCTCCCGATCGGCGCCGTCGATGAGCCCGTCCGCGCGGCGGGCGTCGTCGCGGGCGCCGCCCTCCTCGTGGCCGCGAGCGCGCTCGGCACCTGGTCGGCGCACGCCATGGCGACGCGGGGCGACGGGACGCCGCTGCCCGCGGCGACGGCGCGCCGTCTGGTCGTCTCCGGGCCGTACCGCTGGGTGCGCAATCCGATGGCGATCGCCGGCATCGCGCAGGGCGTCGCGGTGGGCCTGCTCCTCGGGTCGTGGCTCGTGGTGCTCTACGCGCTCGCCGGCTCGCTGCTGTGGAACCGCGCGATCAGGCCGCACGAGGAGGCGGATCTCGCCGCGCGATTCGGGGCGGAGTTCGCGGCGTACGCCGCGCGCGTCGCGTGCTGGGCGCCGCGGCGGCCCGGGGCGGTCGCGCGCGCGGCCCGCTCCTCCTGAGCCCGGTCTCAGCCCTCGCGGCGCCCGAAGGTCTCCGGGTCGACCGGCCGCACCCCGCGCGGCAGGCCCTCGACGACGAGCAGGTAGGACTCCGTGACGAGGTCGGCGAGCAGCGCGGCATCGAGCGTGCCGCCGGGCGACAGGGTGATCCAGTGCCGCTTGTTCATGTGGTAGCCGGGGGAGACCTCGGGATACGCCTCGCGGAGGACCGCCCCGTCGGCCGGCCGCGCCTTGAGCGTCACGATCTCGTGGCCGACCGCGGCGGAGAGCAGCATGAACACCTTGCCCCGCACCTTGTACACCTCGTGCTCGGGGCCGAAGGGATGCTCGAGCGCGGCGCCGGGGAGTTCATCCGCGCGCGCCGCGGCGTGCGCGTGCAGCCGGGTTCCGTCCATGCCCCCATTCTCGTGCACGCCTCCGACCCCGGGGCGCCGCGCGCGCCGGAGCGCGGAGCTCAGGCGGCGCCGAGGGCGCCGTGGCGGCCGCCGCGCGCGCCCACGACGAGCAGCGCGTCGACGTCGGGAGCATCATCGGGCACCGGCTCCCCCGCGTGCCCGCGGGGCCTGCCGTGCCGGTCGAGCTCGATGGAGAGGAAGCGGTCGCCGAAACGGTTCACGAGCATCGCGAAGGGCGCGGCGTTGACCGTCGCGACGGCGACGGTCAGCCCCTTCGCGAGCAGTTCCTCGGCGAGCTCGATCGCGGCGGCGATCGACGGCATGTTCCAGCGGGCCTGCGCGGTCATGGGCGACACTCCTTCCGAGCGAACGCTCGGCCGATCCATTCACTTTTCATCACCCTAACAGTTAGGATAGACCTAACTGATTCGGAGCGGGACATTCACAGGGGAGGCGGAGGAATGGGCGGCACGACGCGCCAGGAGCTGGTCGAGCAGTACCGGAGGGATCGCCGGGCGATGTCGGAGCTCTTCATGCCGCGGCTCACGAGCCCGTTCCTCGACCTCGAGCTCACGCTGCACCAGCTCAAGGTCGTGCTGCTCGTCGCCTCCGGCCGCGCCGCCTCGGGGAAGGCGCTGGCGCAGGCCCTCGAGATCACCCCGGCGAGCGTCTCGACGACCGTCGAGCGACTCGTCGCGCTGGACTATCTCGCGCGCGCCGATGCGACCGCCGACCGCCGCGTCAAGCGGCTCGTCCCCACGCCGCGAGCCGTGCGGCTCTGCGACCGCATCACCGATCACCAGAACGCGAGCGACGACCTCCTGGAGGCGCTCTCGGACGACGAGCTCGCGGCGCTCGCCCGAGGCGTCGCGGCCGTCCGTCGCGCCGCCGAGGCGCGCGCCGGGAGCGGCCAGGCGCGCGATCAGTCCCCGGAGCCCGCGGGCGAGGGGTCGGGGATCTCCTCCGGCCGGTAGCGCGGGAGCCGCGACGCGGGGATCGCCGCGACCGCGCTGATGCCGGCGAGGATCAGGAAGCCGAGCTTCAGCGTGCGCAGGCGCTGCTCCTCGTTCAGCGCGACGGCCGCGTCGACCTGCTCGGGCGTGGCGTCGGTCTCCGCGAGCACGGCGCGCAGTTCGTCGTTCGCGACGAAGTTCACGCTGTCGAGGTCGACCTGCTCGACGAGCTCCGCCGGAAGCTCCGGGTGCGATTCGGCGGCCTGGGTCACGCCGAAGGTGAGCAGCGTGACGAGCACCGCCCCCATCACCGCCGTGCCGACCGCGGAGGCGAGATTCTGCGTCGTGCCGCGGATCGAGCCGACGTCTCCGGCGAGCTCCTTCGGCGCAGCGGTCACGAGGACGTTGAAGACGAGGGTGACGAGCGCCCCCTGCCCGATCCCGAACACCACGAGGCCGAGGATTGTCGGCAGCGTCTCCCAGTTGTTCGTGACGACGAAGGCGAGCCAGACGAGCGCGGCCGTGGTCAGCCCGAAGGAGACGAGCGCGATGGTGCGCGGCGCGTAACGGCGGGAGAAGCGCACGATGAGCGTCGCCGTGACGAACACGGTCAGGTTGAAGGGCATCATGGCGAGCGAGGTGTCGAACGGGGTGCGCCCCTGCACCACCTGGATGTAGGTCGGCAGCGTGAAGTTCACGGCGGCCTCCATGGCCACGATGATGAACATCGCGTACACCGCCGCCCGCTCCTCGGGGCGGTCGAGCACGCCGAGATCCACGAGGGGGCGCCCGCCGGCGCGCATGCGACGGCGGGTCCGCAGGAAGAAGAGCTGTCCGAGCACGACGCCCAGCACGACGAGCACCGGGGCGGGCGAGAGTCCCGCGAGGGAGAACGGCGCCGCATCGCGGGCCGCGATCACGCCCCAGCCGTTCAGGTTGTTGAAGCCGAGCGTGAGCAGGACGACGGCGGCGCCGATGAGCACGGAGGCGACGACGTCGATCTTCACCGTCCGGTCGCCGCGGTCCGAGCGCAGGCCGAAGCTCAGCACGAACACCGCGACGGCGAGCGCGAGCGTGATCCCGAACACCGGCCGCCAGCCCACGAGGGTGCCGAGCGTGCCGCCGATGAGGAAGGCGCTCATGCCCGAGAACGCCCGGGCCGAGCCGAGCGAGCCCACGGCCGTCGCCTGCTGCGCGCCGCGGTAGTTCTCGGCGATGAGCGCGACGAGCGCGGGGACGATGATCGCCGCGGCCGCGCCCGCGAGCACCTGCCCCGAGATCGCCCAGCCGATGCTCTGCGCGAGGATCATCAAGAGCGAGGACCCGGCGAACACCACGACGACGACCCGGAAGATGAGCACCCACCCGATGCGCTGCCCGAGTTTCGCGCCGGTCATCACGAGCGCGGCGACCGCGAGCCCGTAGACGACGATCGTCGTGCTCGCCGTCGTGGGCGGCACCCCGAAGTCCTCGACCATGCCGCCGAGGGAGATGGGCAGCGCGGCGACGTTGAAGGACATGAGCACCTGGGCGAGGAACAGGCCGACCATGGGCGTCCAGGAGCGCCTGGCCTCCTCGGTGCCCGTGCTGGCTGCGGTCATGACGATCCCCCTCCGACGGTCCCCGCGGCGGTCGACGCGAAGAGATTGAGTCCCAGCGCGCGGGACAGGAAGGCGCACGCGCGCTGGCCGCGGACGCTGTTGCCCGCCGCATCGAGCGGGGGCGAGAACGCCCCGAGCGCACCCTTGCCCGGGGCCACGGCGACGATGCCGCCCGAGACCCCGGACTTCGCGGGCAGGCCGATCTCGAACAGCCATTCGCCGGAGCGCTCGTACATGCCGCACGCCGCGAGCACCGCGAGGGTGTCCCGCGCCACCTCGGCGGACACGACCCGCGCGCCGGTGACGGGATTCACGCCGCCGTCGGCGAGCGTCGCCCCCATGACGGCGAGGTCGCGCGTCGTCACGGCGAGCGCGCACTGGCGCGTATAGATGTCGACGGTCTCCTCGGGTTCGGCGTCCAGACGTCCGTAGCCGTCGAGCAGACGGGCGATGCCGCGATTGCGCTGGTTCGTGAGGATCTCGGAGCGGTACACCTCGCCGTCGAGCGGGAGCTCGCGCCCCGCGAAGCGCGAGAGCCCGCTCCGGATCAGCTGCCAGCGCTCCTCCCCGGAGGTCGCCGGGAGCATCGCGGTCGTGGCGATGGCCCCGGCGTTGACCATGGGGTTCATCGGGCTGCCCTCGTTGAGCTCGAGCGCGATCACCGAGTTGAACGGGAGTCCGGTGTTGTTCACGCCCACCCGCTCGTGCACCGCCCGGTGTCCGATCGCCTCGCACACGAGCGCGAAGACGAAGGCCTTCGAGATCGACTGGATCGAGAATGCGACGGCGACGTCGCCCGCCTCGTGCAGGCCGCCCTCCGTGCTCACGAGGGACAGGCCGAAGCCGGCGGGGTCCGCCTCCGCGAGGATCGGGATGTAGTCGGCGACCGCCCCCTCGCCGTGCCCCCGGTACCTGGCGTGGGCCTCGGCGATCAGTTCGTCGACTCGGGCGGCGGACGGCAGCCCGCCGGTCGACGCCCGCTGCGCGATGTCGAGCACATCGGTCTCGAACATGATCCCCCCGATCATCGGGGCACCCCCGCCCCCACGCTCATTGTGCCTCATGGCCGGCCGCGCCGCACCCGTCGGATGATACGACGGAGGCGTTCGCCTGTCGACCCGCTGCCGGGCCGGCGCACGCCGCCGTACCGTCGGAGACGAGGGGCGGGGCGCCCCGCGAGGAGACGGCCCGGATGGGCCGGGCGAGGAGGACGCGCCATGCGAGACGAGGAGGAACGGATCGAGCCCGACGTCGACGAGGACAGCCCCGAGCTCGAGGCCGCCCAGCACCCCGAGCCGCCGCATCCCGCGAGCCGGTTCGACGCGGGCACCGGTCAGGGCACGGTGCACGGCCCGCCGCTCGACGGCGGCCTGCTCGAGCACCCGATTCTCGACGGCTCGACGCAGCACCCCGGAGCCGAGGCCACCGTCCCGAATCCCTATCGCGGCGAGGACGATCCCGCGCTCGTCGGCCGGCAGCCCGCGCTCACCACTGCCAACACGATGCGCTGGCTCGTGGCCGCCATCGTCGCGACGGTGCTGCTCGGCACCGCGCTCTTCCTCCTCTACCCGTACGATCCGCTCTGGTGCAGCATCGGCATCGGCGTGCTGCTGGTCGGCCTGCTCGGGATGCTCGGGGTGCGCGCCTCCCGACTCGGCCAGCGCGCGCGACTGCGGGCGGACGCCGTGCTGCTCGCCGCGCTCTGGCTGCTGCCGCTCGGTATCATCCTCTCGGTGATGCTGGGGCGGGCCGCCGCGATCTGGTGAGGCGCGGCGGCCGCGGGGAGGCGGTTCCTAGTGGTTCCGGAGCCGCTCGATGAGCTCGCCCTTTCGCAGGCGGGAGACGCCGGTCAGCCCGAGTTCCTTCGCGCGCTCGCGGAGTTCCGGGACCGTGCGATCCTCGTAGTCCTCCGCCTCGCCGCCGCGGCGGCCGACCGCGGAGCGGCCCTCCTTCGCCGCCGCGTTCGAGATGCGGGCGGCCTTCTCCTCGGAGGCGCCCTCATCGCGGAGCCTGTCGTAGAGCTTCGGATCCTTCAACTGCGGGGTCGGCATGATGCTCCTTCCGTTCGCCGTCGCCGCGACCCGCTCGGAGGCGCATCGCGGCCGATCGCGATCGCGACCGATCGACGCCCCCACGCTACGGGCCCGTCCGCGATGCCGGGAGGGCCTCGACAGGAGCGCGCACCGGGGTTACGCTTCCCGGCGGATCCCGCGGCTACCCCACTCGGCCCGCGCCGCGCAACCCCCTGCTGCCGGGCCCGCGCCGGTCATAGCGTCGAGACACGAACGGCTGCGGACGCGGCCGTCGCGAAGGGAGGACGATCATGAGTTTCATCGCATTCCTGGTGCTGGGCCTGATCGCCGGAGCGATCGCGAAAGCGATCCTGCCTGGCCGGCAGGGCGGCGGCTGGATCGCCACGCTGCTGCTGGGCGTCGTCGGGGCCCTGCTGGGCGGCTGGCTCGGTTCGCTGCTGTTCGGCGTCGACCTGCAGGAGTTCTGGTCGCTCCAGACCTGGCTCGTCGCGATCGGCGGCGCGATCGTCGTGCTGCTGATCTACGGCCTGATCGTCGGACGCCGGCGAGACCCGGCCTGAGCGCCCGACCCGACGGTCCGGCGGCCCGCGGCGCGCTCTGCTCCGCGGCGCGGCCTACTCCGCGGCCTCCGGCTCCTCGACGAGCCGGAGGCCCGCGGGGCTGTTGGCGAGGTCCGAGAGCACCTCCAGCCAGGCGAGGTTCAGCGGCTCGGCGCGGTACTCGTCGAAGTCGAACACGAGGTCCACGGAGGGGTGCAGCCATACCGTGCGCTGCGCCGCCCCCTCGTTCCACGTGAGGACGAAGCTCTCCTGGCGGAGCAGCTTCGCCGTGATGACCGCCCGCAGGTGCGCGAGCGTCCGATCGTCGAAGGCGTACGACAATCGCGGTCCGTAATGCAGGCACCCCATGGTGATCGTCTCCCATCCCCGTGCGGCGGACGGATCCGCAGCACCCCCGCGCGCGTCACGATTGTTCCGCGCGCTCCTTCGCGAAGGCCTCGGCTTCGGCCTCCGATACGATGACCATACCGCGGGACGTGTGCGCGAGGTCGCGCAGCACCTCGAGCCAGACGGGATTGAGCTCGGGCGAGCGGCTGCCCGCGAAGCGGAAGATGAGCGGAATGCTCGGCGAGACCCACAGCGAGATGCGCCCGCTGCCCTTCTCGACCGGATTCGACCAGCTGATGAAGAACGACTCCTGCCGTCGCAGCTTCTGTCCGACCGCGGATTTCAGATGCGCGAGCGTCCGATCCTCGATCTCGTACTCGGCCCCCGGCCCGTAAATCAGGTATCCCATGCGCTCATGGTCCCAGACCCCCGCGCGAAAGGCCAGGCCGCGCCCGACGACTCGCCGGGATCAGCCGGCGCGCGGGGACGGCGGGGCCTCAGGCACCGCGGCCGCCCCACCCGCGTCGGCCGCTCCCGCCGCCGTCCCTCCCGCGGCCCCGCCCCGCGCACCGCCCTCGGCGAGAGACGCGAGTCGGCGCAGGGTCTCGGCGTTGCGGCGGGCGAGCAGCGCGTCCGTGAGGGCCCGCGGCAGCATCCGGGCCGGACCCCGGGTCGCGCGCTCGGTGATGCGCACCGTGCAGCCCTCGGGGTGGGGAACCGCCTCGATCCAGACTCTGGCCTCGCCGACGGGCCAGCCGCGGGCCTGCAGCCCCATCCGCTGCGGCGGGTCCCAGGCGATCGAGCTGGTCGTGTCGTCGATGAGCATCGGCCAGACGCCCACGGAGTGCCGCAGGCGGGCGCCGGGCGCCGGCCAGTGCGCGTCGACGTCGCGCATGCGCGAGGCGCCGACGACCCAGACGGGGTAGAGCCAGCCGTCCGCGAGCACGCGGAAGACCGCTTCGGGCGTGCACCGCATCAGTCGCCGATTGCGCGCCATGCCCGTCCTCCTCGCCCGGCCCAGGTGACCGATCGCCCGAGCGGCCTTCGGGCCGCCCGATCCCAGTGTGCCGCTCGCGGCGCGCGGGCGCACGGGGTTGACATCGGACGGCCGGCGGCATCGGCGTCGGACGGTCCCCCGCCCCGCATTGCACACCCGCTCCCCGCGCGGCAACCCCCTGGCCCCGCGGCGACGGCCCTGGCAGCGTGGAGTCCGAAGCAGATCGCACCGCCCGGTCGGCGGTGCCGGAAAGGAGAAGACCATGAGCGCATCGGACAAGGCAGAGGCCCACATGGACAAGCTGAAGGGCACCGCGAAGGAGGCCGTCGGTCGCGTCACCGGCGACGACGAGCAGGTCGCCGAGGGCAAGATGGATCAGGTGAAGGGCGACCTCAAGGGCGCCGCAGAGAAGGTGAAGGACTCCGTCAAGGACGTCTTCGACCGCGATTCGCGGGACCAGTGAGCACGCCGGGCGGGCCCGCGCGGCCGGCCCGCCCGGCTGAGCGGGGGCGGCCATGACCGGGGATCCGAGGAGCGAGCGCTCCGCGGTGCTCGTCGAGGAGATCGCGCGCGTCGCGAGCGACCGATGCGTGCGCATCGCGACGGCCGAATCGCTGACCGGCGGGATGCTCGCCGCCGCCCTCTCCGCGGGGCCGGAGGCCGGGTCGTGGTACCGCGGGGGCGTCGTGGCATATCATCCATCCGTCAAGCACGAACTGCTCGGCGTGCCCGACGTGCCGGTCGTCTCGGCGGCGTCGGCGCGGTCGATGGCGGCTTCCGCGGCCCGCCTGCTGCGCGCGGAGTACGCGCTCTCCCTGACGGGGGTCGGCGGCCCGGGCCCGCAGGACGGCATCGAGCCGGGCCGCGTCTACATCGCCGATCTGGCCCCCGCGGCCGCGCCGCGGGCGGTCCCGTACCGTTTCGACGGCGAACCGCTCGAGATCATGCGGCGCACGATCGACGCCGCGCTCGCGCAGCTGCTCGAGGCGCTGCACGCCGGCGCGCCCGCCGAGTGAACCCGGGCGGCGCGTCCGCACCGCGCGTCGCGGGTGCGCGGGTGCGCGGCGCGGCGGGCCGCACGTGGCAGGGCCCGGACGCCCGGACGCCCGGCCCGGCGGGCCCGGACGCCCGGCCCGGCTCACGGCTGCGGAGCCGCCGCGGACCTCCCGGCCGAGCCCGCCGCCTCGGTCGCCGCGGTGGCCGCGGGATCGGCCGCGAAGTCGAGCTGCTCGACATCGCGGCCGCCGCGCATCCTCCGGATGGCCTCCGCGACGACGAGGACGACGAGGTTCGGGGCGAGCGCGATGAGCCCCGAGTCCCAGCTGCCGATCGGGATCTCCGCGAAGGTGATGACGGCGACGGTCAGCGATCCGGCGACGATGCTGAGCCCCACGGGCCACGCGCCCACCTTGACGCGGTTCGCGAGCGCGATCGCGATCGCCGGCGCGAACTGCGTCGTGCAGCCGTAGGTCAGCAGGAGCAGCGCGCCGATGTCGGAGCGCACGAGCCCGAAGGCGAGGGCCAGGGCGATGGACGCGACGATGACGACGTAGTTGAGCGCCATCTGACGGCCGCCGCGCACGCCGCCGACGACGTTGCGGCTCACGAGCGTGGAGATGCCCATGACGATCGCGGAGGCCGGCACCATCGCGGCCGAAGCTCCGGCGATGGCGACGACGCCGACCAACCAGTCCGGCAGCATCGCGCCCGACATCGTGAGCAGCACGGTGTTCCCCGTCGTGTCCTCGGGCAGCACGAGCACGGCGGCGAGGCCGACCGTGATCGGCAGGAAGAGCACGAGCTGGTAGACCGGCAGCCACTTGGCGTTGCTGCGCAGCACCTCGCCGCTCTTCGCGGCCAGCACCGGCGGCCACAGGTGCGGCAGGGTGTTGAAGCTGGAGCCGATGACGGTGACGAGCGTCGCCGTGATGAAGAACACCGGGTCGTAGCCGTCGACGTGCATCGTGAGCAGCACCGGGGCCTCGCGCGCGATCTGGCCGAAGACCTCGGGGATACCGCCGAAGGTGATCACGAGACCCGCGGCGATGACGACCATCGCGAGGACCATGAGGAGGTCCTTGAGGATCGCGACGCGCGCGATCCCCTTGATGCCGGACCACGCGACGAAGATCGCGACGAGGATGCTGGCGACGACCATGCTCAACCCGCGCGCGCGTTCGCTGCCGGTCGCGAGCTCGACGATGAGGCCGAGCCCGGTGATCTGCAGCTGGAGGTAGGGGATCAGCGCGAGCGCCCCGATGAGCGCGACGACGCGCGCGAGCGGACGGCTGCGGAAGCGGTCCTCGAAGAAGTCGCCCATGGTGAGGTAGCCGCGGCGCTGTCCGAGCTCGCGGATGCGCGGCGCGACGAAGTAGAGCCCGAGCCAGGAGATGGTCAGGTAGGCGACCGCGAAGGTCGAGCTCACGCCGCCGCCGAACGCGATCCCCGCGAGGCCGAGGAAGCTGAAGGTGGTGAGCGACTCGCCGGCCTGGAGGAACCAGGAGGTCCACTTGGGGTTGCTGCGCTTGCCCACGGTCCAGTGGTCGAGGCTCGCCTGGCGTCGGCGGTTCGCGAGGCCGAGCGCGCCGATGAGCACGATCCCGGCCACGATCATGATGGAGACGATCATCGTGCGCCCCCGTTCTCGTGCTCGATGCCCGGCTCCGCGGCGATCCGCGCGGCGCGGATCTGCTCGATCTGCTCGGTGGCGAAGCGCTCGGCCTCGCGCGCGTCGGCCTCGCGGCCGCCCGCGCGGAGGTAGAGCATCTCGACGATCTGCAGCGCGGCGACGGTGAGGAGCACCATGAGCGCGCTCCACACGAGCACGGCCGGCAGGCCGAACCAGAGCTCCGGTTCCCCGGCGAACGGCAGGAAGGGGATCGCGAGGAATCCGAGGGCGGGGATGCACACGATCGCGAATCGTGCGGGGGTGAACAATCGGGGTCTCATGCGTGCTCCTCTGCAGGCGGGCGGCGGTGCGGGTCGGGGTGGCGGTGCCGCCGCGGCACCGCTCGGTGGGATCAGGGAAGTCGGGGGGCGTGCGCGGCCCAGCCGGTGAGCGCCTCGACGGTGCGGGCCGCGCCGAGCAGGCGGGCATCGGCGCCGTGCGCGGCGATCATCTGGAGACCGACGGGCAGCCCGGAGTCGGTGAAGCCCGCGGGGAGGGAGAGGGCGGGGACGCCGAGCATGGTCACGACGGTCGCGGCGCGCATCCAATCGAGGTAGTGCTCCTGCGGTTCGCCCGCGATGGTGCGCGGGTAGTCCCACTCGACCGGGAACGGCGCCACGGTCGACACCGGCGCGAGCAGCAGATCGTGCTCGGTGAAGAAGCGTGCGGCCTCGCGCATGAGGGCCGTCTGGTGCTCCTGCGCACGCATGACGTCGTGCCCGGAGAGGCCGCGGCCGAGCCGGATGTTCCAGGCGATGCGCTCGCCGAAGTCCTCGGGGTCGGCGGCGAGCGCCTCGCCCCACTCGGCCTCGAACTCGGCGGCGCGCAGGGTCAGGAACGCCTCGGCCGCGCCGGCGAGCGCGGGGCTCGCCTCCTCCACGATCGCGCCGTGCTCCGCGAGGAGCGCCACCGTGCGCCCGAGGACGTCGAGCACCTCGGGCTCGACGGGGATCTCCCCGCCGAGGGTCGGCGCCCACGCGACGCGGAGGCCCGCGAGCGGCACCGCGCGGCCCGTCTCCCCGAGCACCGGTGCGGCGACGGGGGTGCCGGGATCCGGGCGCCCGATCACCGAGAGCAGCAGGGCGACGTCGTCGACCGTGCGCCCCATCGGACCCGCGGTGGTGAGCGGCGTCAGCGCGTTGGCCGCGCCGGCGAGCGGCACGACGCCGGGAGAGGGGCGGAGGCCGACGACATTGCAGAAGGACGCGGGGTTGCGCAGCGAGCCGCCCATGTCGCTGCCGTCGGCGAGCGCGACCTGGCGCGCGGCGAGCGCCGCCGCGGCGCCCCCGCTGCTGCCGCCGGCGGAGCGGCCGAGATCGTAGGGGTTGCGGGTCGCGCCGAACACCCGGTTCACCGAGTGCGAGCCCGCCGCGTACTCGGGGACGTTCGTCTTGCCGAGGATCACGGCGCCGGCCTCCCGCATACGGCGCACGTGCAGCGCATCCGAGGCGGGGACGTGCTCGGCGTGGCGGATCGAGCCGTAGGTGGTCCGCAGTCCCGCGGTGTCGTGCGTGTCCTTGATGCCGACCGGCAGGCCGAAGAGCGGGCTCGCGGCGCTCGGTCCCCTGCGGTCGAGCTCGGCGGCACGGGCGAGGGCGCGCTCGGCGTCGAGGCTCACGACGGCGTTCACCTCGGCGGTGCGGGCGATGCGGGCGAGATGCGCCTCGGTCGCCTCCACGACGGTGCACTCGCGCGCGCCGAGCGCGCGGCGCAATTCGCTCGCGCTGAGCTCGCACACATCCATCGGGCACCCCACCATCGTCGACTTACCGGTACAGCCGGTTAGTCAATCATGGTTTTCGGTTTATGCCAACTTGATGGACAAAGCTTGCGTTAATGGCTAGATGGCGCGCGTCAGGTAGCCGCTGCGCTTGTGCGCCCGGGTCACGAGGGAGGACCGGAGGCCGCGAACCTCGCGGATCCAGCCGCGCGAGAGCAGCTCCCGAACGTGCGGCAGATCGCGGGCGCTGAGCTGGGCCACGAGGGCGTACTCGCCGAGCACCTGCGCGACGTAGCGGCTCTCCGGCTGCGCCGCGAGCGCCTCGCCGACGCGATCGGCGTGCTGCGGCGAGCAGTCGATCCGGAGCCAGGCCTCGACCCCGTAGCCGAGGGCCGCGGGGTCCACGAGGGTCCTGATCGCGAAGGCGCCGCGCTCGCGGAGATCCGCGAGGCGCCGGCGCGCGGTGGGCTCCGTGACCCCCGCCGCGGCCGCGAGCTCGGCCACCGCCGTGCGGCCGTCCGTCACGAGCGCGTCGACGATCGCCCGGTCGGCGCCGTCGAGCGGCTCCGGCGCGGCAGTCGACTCCTCGGGGCGCGCAGCGGCCTCGAGTCGGCCGGCCTCCGCCGCCGTGAGCAGCCCCGGCCGCCAGTCGGCGTTCGTCTTCCAGTACCGGAGCACGGGAGCCGCGGAGACCTCGGCGACGCCCGCGAAGCCCGGGATCACCTCGAGCGTCATGGTCGCGAGGTCGAAGCTCTGCTCGTGGACCTCGACGAGCAGCCGCGACGGATTCGCCAGCACGAGCGCGAACACGACCCCGGGATGCTGCGCGAGCTCGCGCGCCAGCGAGTCGATGCGGGCGGGCAGACAGGTGATCTCGATGACGCAGGTGGGGCCGAGGTTCGGCAGGGCGACGACGCGCGCGGCGCCCGAATCGACGAGGTCCCGGCCGCGACGGGCCACGGTGCGCAGCGGCTCGTCGAGCGCCTTCGCCACCACGCTCCACGGCGCGCGGCCGTCCAGCTGCAGCGCGCCGACGATGCGCCGGTCCAGGGCGCTCAGCACTTCGGTCACGTCGGCATCCTCCTCGGGCGTCGGGCCCCCTCAGCCTAACGGCGGGCGCACGGCGGCGGGTCGCGGCGCTCGACGCCCCGCGACCCGCCGCCGACCGGACTACTTCGCGACGAAGTAGAGGCGCTTGTTGGCGAACTCGCCGATCCCGATCGGCCCCATCTCGCGCCCGAAGCCCGAGCGCTTCACGCCGCCGAAGGGGATCTCGGCCGACTCGGCCGCGATGATGTTCACGTGCGCCATCCCGACCTCCAGCCGGGAGGCGACGCGCGCCGCACGGGCCTCGTCCGCGGAGAACACCGAGCCGCCGAGGCCGAGCGCGCAGTCGTTCGCGAGCTCGAGCGCCTCGGCGTCGCTCGACACCCGGTACACGGTCGCGACCGGGCCGAAGATCTCCTCGGCGTAGCTGGCCGAGTCCCGGGGGACGTCCACGAGCACGGTCGGCGCGTAGTGCGCCGACGGGCCCTCGGCGAGCACGCCGCCGGCGAGCACGCGCGCGCCCTCCGCGACGGCGCCGCGCACCTGCGCATCGACGGTCTCGGCCGCCGCGCGGCTCGACAGCGGCACGTACTCGCCCTCGCCGAGATTCAGCTGGTCGCCGGGGCGCAGCCCCTCGGCGAGCCGCACGAGCTCCGCGACGAACTCGTCGTAGATGTCGTCCATCACGATGAGGCGCTTGTTCGAGTTGCACACCTGCCCCGCGTTGTAGACGCGGAAGTCCCATGCCTCCTTCGCGACGGCCGCGACGTCGGCGGCGTCGAGCACGACCATGGGGTCGATGCCGCCCAGCTCGAGCACGCACTTCTTGAGGTGCTCGCCGGCCTGCGCGCCGATGATCGCCCCGGCGCGCTCGGAGCCGGTGAGCGAGACGCCCTGCACCCGGGGGTCCGCGATCATGGTCGCGATCTGCCCGTGCGAGGCGAAGACGTTCTGGTACCCGCCGACCGGGACGCCGGCCTCCTCCATGATCTCCTGGATGGTGAGCGCGGAGCGCGCGCAGATGTCGGCGTGCTTGAGCAGGATGGTGTTGCCGAGCACGAGGTTCGGCGCCGCGAAGCGCGCCACCTGGTAGTAGGGGAAGTTCCACGGCATGACGCCCAGCAGCGTGCCGATCGGCAGATGCTCGACGATCGCCTTGCCCGGGATCGTCGACGGGATCTCGGAGTCCGTGATGAAGCTCGGGCCGTGCACGGCGTAGTAGTCGATGATCTGCGTCGCGAAGTCGACCTCGTCGAGGCTCTCGGCGATCGACTTGCCCATCTCGAGCGCGATGAGCCGCGCGAGCTCCTCGCGGCGCTCGGCGAAGAGCTCGGCGACGCGCTTCACGACCGCGGCGCGCTCCTGCACGCTGCGCTCGCGCCACTCCTTGTACACGGTGTCGGCGGCGTCGAGCGCCGCCTCGATCTGCGCATCGGTGGCGGCCTCGAAGGTCTCGAGGATCTCGCCGGTGGCAGGATTCTGTACCCGGTACTTAGACATGCATATCGTTTCCTTCAGATAGGGGTTCACGGCGCTGTCGGCGGTGGATACGCGACGCGCCAGTTGAAAGCTACCACCCCGCCCGGGGGAAATCACGGGGCGTCGGCGGCCCGCGGGTCCCGTTCAGCCGGCGCGGCCCTCGCGGTAGCGCTCGATGGAGTGATTGAAGGCCCGCAGCAGCTCGCCGAAGCGCGCGACATCGGCGTCGGGCCAGTCCGCGAGGATGCGCTCGAGCGCGGCGAGCGAGCGCGCGCGGGAGGCCCGCAGCCGCTCGCGGCCGTGGGCGGTCAGGGCGAACTTCCTCGCGACCCCGCCCGCGGGGTCAGGGATGCGCTCGAGGAGGTCGGCGCGCATCGCGGCGCCCGTCTGCCGCTGCAGGGTCGACGCGTCGAGGCGGAAGAGCTCGCTGAGTTCGCCGATCGAGAGCGGGCCGTCGGCGTCGATGCGGCTGAGCAGGAGGTAGACGCTGCGGTCGAGCCCGTCATCGCCGCGGTGCTGGGCGATCGTGTACCGGCTGAGCAGCATCTGCTCGTACTCGATGTCGGCGATCGGGCGATCCATCGGCTCCCCCTTCGTGGCTGCCTGGCGTTCATTCTACGGATGCGTCACGCGCCATCGTCAGTAATGTGTATGATGCACATATTATGCATCATACACACTTTCCCCCCTCCCTCGCCGCCCGACGCACGGACGCCCCGTGACCGCCGCCGCCCGCCGCCCGGGGCTCGTCGTCGCCGTCCTCGCCTCCGCGGGGATCGCCTCCTCCATCACGCAGACCATGGTCACGCCCCTCATCGCGCAGCTCCCCGCGATCTTCGCCACCGACGCGGCGAACACCGCCTGGATCGTGACCGCGACGCTGCTCGCGGCCGCCGTCGCGGTGCCGATCTCCGGCCGCCTCGGCGATCTCTTCGGCAAGAAACGGATGCTCCTGATCCTCGCGCTGCCCCTCATCGCCGGCGGCATCGTCTGCGCGCTCGCCCCGAACGTGCAGCTCATGATCGCGGGCCGAGCGCTGCAGGGCATCGGGTCGGGCATGGTGCCGCTCGGGATCGCGCTGCTGCGGGACGTCGTGCCGCGCGAGCGCCTCTCCTCCGCGATCGCGACCGTGAGCGCGACCCTCGGGGTCGGCGGCGCGATCGGCATGCCGCTGTCGGCCGCCGTCATCGAGTACGCGGACTGGCGGGTGCTGTTCTGGATCGGCTCCGGCGTCACGGTGCTCGCCGCGATCGCGATCGCGGCGCTCGTCCCCGACGTCCCCGCGGGCGCGCGCGGACAGCGATTCGATGCGCCGGGCGCGGCGGGCCTCGCAATCGGGCTCGTCGCCGGGATCCTCGCGATCTCGAAGGGAGCCGAATGGGGCTGGGGGTCGGGCCTCACCGTCGGTCTGCTGGCGCTCGCGCTCGTCTCCTTCGCGCTCTGGGGCGTCTGGGAGCTGCGCGCCCGCGACCCGCTCGTCGACCTCCGCACGACCGCGCGGCCGCGCGTGCTGCTCACCAACCTCGCCTCGATCTTCGTCGGCTTCGGCATGTACGCGAGCATGCTCGTGATGCCGCAGGTGCTGCAGCTGCCCGCCATCACGGGGTACGGACTGGGCCAGTCGATCCTCGCCGCGGGCCTCTGGATGGCGCCGGCCGGCCTCATGATGCTGCTGCTCTCCCCCGTGGGCGGCCGGCTCAGCGACGCCCGGGGGCCGAAGTTCACGCTCGTGCTGGGCGTCGGCATCCTCGCCGCGGGCTACGGGATCGGGCTGCTCGGGATCGGCAGCACCTGGGGCGTGCTGCTGACGGGGCTCGTCATCAACGGCGGCGTCGCCCTCGCCTACGGCGCGATGCCCGCGATCATCATGGGCGCCGTGCCGCGCTCCGAGACCGGCGCCGCGAACGGCTTCAACACGCTCATGCGCTCGCTCGGCACGACGATCGGCGCCGCAGTGATCGGCGCCGTGCTCGCGCGGATGACCGCGCCGCTCGGCGGGGCGCAGGTGCCCTCGGAGGCGGGCTTCCACGTCGCGCTCCTCATCGGCGCGGGCGTCTCGCTCGTCGCAGCGATCATCGCCGCGTGCATCCCCGCCGCGCGGGACCGGGCGACGGCCCCGGAGGCGGGCGGCGGGGACTCCGACTACGCGGGGAGCGACGGGAGCCGCACCAGCCGCGCGCCCGGCGCCCCGTCGCCGGACGCCCGCTCGCCTCGCGGTCCCCGATCCGGCTCGAGCTCGAGCACCGTGTCGATCCCGATCCGCTCGAGGAAGCCGGTGTCGTGGCTGACGACGAGGATCCCGCCCCGGTAGGCGTCGAGCGCCTGGGCGAGCTGCTCCACGCTCGCGATGTCGAGATTGTTCGTCGGCTCGTCGAGGACGAGCAGCTGCGGCGGCGGCGCGGCGAAGAGCAGCCGCGCGAGGGCGACGCGGAAGCGCTCGCCCCCCGAGAGCGTGCGCGCGGGGCGGTCGACGCTCGCCCCGCGCAGCAGCAGCCTGGCCAGGCCGTTGCGGATGTCGCCGGGCGTCGAGCCCGGCGCCGCCGCGCGCACCTGGTCGAGCGCACTCGCCTCCTCGTCGAGCACGAGGCGCTGCGGCAGATAGCCCACGCGCTCGGTGCGCAGCGCCCCCGCCGGACGGCCGGGCGCGGGCGGCGCGCCCGTCACGAGTTGGGCGAGCAGCGTCGACTTGCCCGCGCCGTTGGCGCCGACGATCGCGACCCGCTCGGGGCCCTGCACGACGATCGGCGCCCCGGCGTCGGGCCCGCCCGGCTCGGGCGCGCGCGCCGTGAACTCGACGAGGCGCCGGCCCCGCGGCACCTCGGGGTCCGGGAGCACGAGCGAGATCCGCTCCTCCTCGCGCACCCGCGCATCGGCGGCGTCGACGGCCTCCTGCGCCGCGCGCACCCGGTCGTCCAGGTTCGTGCGCATGGCCCCCGCCGAGACCTGGGCGGCGTTCGCGCGCTTGCCCGCGAGGATCTTCGGCAGGCTGCCGCTCGCCTGCACCTTCCGCGCGGTGCGCTCGCGGCGCGCGAGCTTCGTCTCGGCCTCCACGCGCTGCCGCTTCTCGCCCTTCAGCGACTGCTGCGCCGTGCGCGCGGCCTGCTGCGCCGCCTCCTGCTCCGCATCGCGGTGGGCGCGCCACGCGCTGTACGGGCCGCCGAAGCTCGTGAGCGCGCCGGCGTGCAGCTCCGCCGTGTGCTCCATGCGCTCGAGCAGTTCGAGATCGTGGCTCACCACCACGAGCGTGCCCGGCCACTCGTCGACGAACTCGGCGAGCCGGGCGCGCGTGGCCCGGTCGAGGTTGTTGCTCGGCTCGTCGAGGAGGGTGATCGGGGTGCGGCGGATCCGGAGCCCGGTGATCGCGATGAGCATCGACTCCCCGCCGGAGACCGCGGCGACGGGCCGGTCGAGGTCCGACGCGGAGAAGCCGATGCGGTCGAGCGCCTCGTCGGCGCGGGATTCGATGTCCCAGTCGTCGCCGACGGCGTCGAAGTGGCGCTCGGAGACGTCGCCGGTCTCGATCGCGCGCAGCGCGGCGAGGGTGCCGTCGATGCCGAGCAGCTCGGCGATCGTCGTCTCGGGGCGCAGGGCGATGTTCTGCGGCAGGTAGCCGACCTCGCCGGCCGTGTCGATCGCGCCCGAGCTCGGGCGCAGCTCGCCCGCGATGAGGCGCAGCAGCGTGGACTTCCCCGCGCCGTTGCTGCCGATGAGGCCGGTGCGGCCGGGGGAGAAGACGCCGGAGACCTCGGTGAGCGCGGGCGTGCCGTCGGGCCAGGCGAAGGAGACCCCGCGCAGCGCGATCGCCGAGGCGGAGGGGGAATGGGGGTGCGGAGACATGCAGAACTCGATTCTGTCGCCTCGGGCCGCCTCCGCATCGGAGGGATCGGGCGCCGAGGAGCGTACGGGTGACTCGTCGTGCCGCGACGGGGGCGGGCGATGGCGTGCATCCTCCCGCACCGGGAACCGCGAGCTCCGGCAGGCGCCGGCTCAGCGGGTCCGCGCGACGGCGGCTAGATTCTGTCGACCTCGATCTCCATGGCGATCAGTATAGCGCCCCGGGCGCGTCGCGGGCGGGTCCCGCCCGCGACGCGCCCGGCCTCCGCCTCAGACGCGGACGAGCATCTTGCCGGTATTGGCGCCCCGCATCATGTCGAGGAAGGCGTCGACCGTGCGCTCGATCCCGTCCACGATCGTCTCGTCGTAGGCGATCTCGCCCGCCGCGAGCCACTGCGCCATCCGCGCCTGGAACTCGGGGGCGTGCCCGAGATGATTGCCGATCGTGAAGCCCTCGAGCTTCAGCCCGCGAGTGATGATGTTCGCGAGATTGTCGGGGCCCGGGACCGCGGTCTCGCTGTTGTAGCCGGAGATCGCCCCGCACAGCGCCGCACGCCCGCCGTCGGCGAACGCGTCGAGCGCCGCCTCGAGGTGGTCCCCGCCGACATTGTCGAAGAAGACGTCGATGCCGTTCGGAGCTGCCTGCGCGAGCTGGCCGCGGACGTCGCCGTCCCGGTAGTTGAATGCGGCGTCGAAGCCGTACTTCCCGGTCAGCAGCGCCACCTTCTCGGCGCTGCCCGCCGAGCCGATGACGCGCCCGGCGCCGAGCAGCCGTGCGATCTGGCCGACGGCGGTGCCGACGGCGCCGGCGGCGCCCGACACGAAGACGGTGTCGCCCTCCCTGAGCTGCGCGATGGCCGTGAGCCCGACGTAGGCGGTGAGCCCCGTCATCCCGAGGACGTGCAGGCGGAGGGAGAGCGGCACGCCGGGCGTTTCCGGGACGACCCGGAACGTCGCCGCATCCGCCTGCACGAGGTCGGACCAGCCGTGCTGGTGGAGCACCGCATCGCCCACGGCGAAGCCGTCGGCAGCGCTCGCGACGATCCGTCCGATGGCGCCGCCCTGGATCGTCTCGCCCAGCGCGTAGGGCGGAACGTAGCTGCGGACGTCGTTCATGCGACCGCGCATGTACGGGTCGACGGAGAGGAACTCGTTCTTCACCCGCACCTCGCCCGCGGCGAGCGGGGCGAGCTCGCAGCGCACCGTGCGGAAGTCGTCGGGGGTCGGCCAGCCGTCCGGACGGGCGGCGAGGTGGATCTGGGTGCTGAGCGCGTCGGACATGGGGGCCCTTCTGAGATCATCTGTTTCGGGAACGATCGTTCCAATATATACTGGAATGACCATTCCCGAAAGGCGGCTCCATGGCCCGCACCGCGTCCTTCGATCGCGACACCGTCGTGCGCGCGGCGCTCGACGTGTTCTGGCGGGTCGGCTACGAGGCCGCTGCCATCCCGGAGATCGAACTCGCCACGGGCCTCAGCCGATCGAGCCTCTACAACACCTTCGGATCCAAGCGCGGTCTCTTCGACGCCGCGGTCGCCCTCTACCTGGACGGCGTGATCCGCCCGCGGCTGCGTCCGCTCCAGGCCGATCCCGTCGCGCCCGGAGCGATCGCCGAGTACCTCGCGGGCCTCCGCGATGCACTCGCCCGACCCGATTCCGCCGCCGCGCGCAGCGGCTGCCTCCTCGTGAACACCGCCGGCGCCCCGATCGCCGAGGACGCCGCGGTCGCCGGCATCATCACCGCCTACCGCGCGGAGCTCCGCACCGCCCTCGGCCGCGGCATCGCCGCCTGCCTGCCCGACTTGCCGGGGCCCGACGCCGCGCGCCTCGCAGACGCCTGCACCGGGCAGCTCCTCGCCGCCTACGCGCTCGCCCGCGTCGACGCCGCGGCGGCGGCCGCGGCAGCGGACACGGCCCTCGCGCTCATCGAGGCCGCGGCATAGCACCCCGCGCGCTCCCGCGGAAGGACCGGCTCAGGCTCAGCCCGCCCGCCGCGAGGACGCACGCCGCGCAGATCCCGAGCACGAGCGCGAGCCCCGCCCCGCCGGTCCCGCCGAGCAGCAGCAGTCCCGTGCCGAGCGCGATCATCAGCGTCGCCGCCAGCCGCTGCGTGAGCTGCAGGAAGGACGCGGCGACCCCGGCCATCCCCTCCGGGGCGTGCGCCAGCACGAGCGCGCGGATCGAGGGCTCCGACAGGCCGCTGCACACCCCCTGCACGAGCTGCAGCACCGCCGCGACCGCGACGAACGCGACGGGGGCCAGGAGGAGCGCGGCACCCGCCGTGAGCAGCATGCCCGTCCCCTCCGCCGCCATGCCGAGGGCTACGATCCGCGGGCCGACGCGCGCGTACGTGCGGGAGCTGAGACGCGCCGCGAGTAGCCGCGCGAACGCACCGGGCAGCATGACGAGCGCGAGCACGAGCGGCGGGACCGCGAGCGCCTGCAGCAGATGGACGGTGAGCACGGTGCCCGCGGCGAGGACCGCGCCGAACCACAGCAGCGCGACGAGATTGCCGAGGAGGTACCCGCGCCGCCGCATGAGCGGCGGCGCGAAGAGGGGCAGCCTGCCGGTGCGGGCGTACCGCCGTTCCCAGAGCACGAGCAGGAGGGCGAGGAGCAGGACCGCCGCCGCCGCGGCGACGAGCCGGGGCCCGGGGATCCCAGGGTCGATGACGGGGATGGTGACGATCACCACGAGGGCTCCGGTGAGCCCGATCCCCGGCAGATCCAGCGCGGGCCGCGGACGGCCGGCGAGCGGGGCCTCCGCCGGCAGGCGACGGGCGACCAGCCACATCGTCGCCGCGACGAACGGCACCGGGAGGAGCAGGACCGCACGCCACGCGGCGTCCGCGGGCAGCGCCCCGAGGGCTGCGCCGGCGAGCAGCGGCCCCGCGATCGCGGCTGCCGCGCCCGCCGCGGAGTACGCCCCGAGCGCGCGGATCCGGTCGATGCCTCCGAAGTGATCCTGGATCAGACCGAGCACCTGGGCGCTGATCGCCCCGGCGCCGAGCCCCTGCACGAGCCGCCCGGCGACGAGCGTGACGGCGCTCGGCCCGAGCGCCGAGACGAGAGCGCCGAGGAGGAAGAGAAGGAGGCCGACGAGCATCGGACGGCGGCGGCCGAACGCGTCGCCGAGCCGACCGGCGGGCACGAGCCCGAGCCCGAAGGTGAGCGAGTACGCCGCGAGGTACCACTGCAGGATCGCCGGGGACTCCGCGATGCCGCGGCCGAGCGCCGGGGCGGTGTAGGCCACCACGGCGGAGTCCAGCAGCGTCGCGAAGCCCGCACCGACGCAGGCGAGAAGCGCCGCCCGGGCGGCCGGAGGGACCGGAGGGGCCTGGGCGGGCCCGGAGACGGGGGCGGCGGTGCTCGCGGGCCGATCCGTGCGCACCGCTCCCCCGTTCCCCGCAGCTCCGGCCGTCGGGCGCGTGATCGACGCGACGGCGGGATTCGAACCCGCTGCTCACCGGTATGACCCGTTCACCGGAACCATCCGGATCGCCGCGATGATTCTTATCGTAGATATTCGGCGACGTTATCGGTGGCGCATGACCGAGTGTTGCAGCGGGGCCGGTCGCGCCGGACCGGCGGTCCCGGGGCCCCGGGGTCCCGGCCTCAGCCGATCGCGGTGAAGCGGGCGCGGTGGTGCGCCGGCTGCTCGATCTCGTCGAGGATCGCGAGCGCGAGATCGGCAGCCGAGATCGTCGAGACGCCGGCCTCGTTGCGCAGCAGCACGTCGCCGCCGAGCGTGTAGCGGCCCGTCGAGGGCGTCTGCAGCCACGCGCCGAACTCCTCGGGCGGGCTGACGTAGAACCAGTCGACGCTCTCCGGGCTCTCCCGCAGCAGCTCGAGCGCGTTCAGCCCGGTCACGATCTCGGGCTTGACGTCCTCCGGGATCTGCGCCTCGGTCTCGTCCCACAGCCGCGGGCCGCCCTCGGCCACGAGCAGCGACGAGGCGCCGCCGACGTAGCCGAAGCGGGTCGGGGTACCGACGATCCGCTCGAGCAGCTCGCCGACGATGCCCTCGAGCTTCCCGGCCATGTCCCCGCGCGGCGACAGCGCGAAGAGCACGACGTCGCTGCCGTCGATCGCCTCGGCGAGCACGGACGCATCGAGCGCCGAGCCCGCGAGGTAGCGCACGCCATCGACCGGCGCTGCCGGGAGCGTGCGGCTGAGCGCGACGACCTCGTGCCCGCGCTTGCGCGCCTCGGCGACGACCGCGCCGCCCGCGTAGCCGCTGCCGCCCAGAACTGTGATCCGCGCCATGTTCGTCCTTCCCTCCGGGGCTCGCGCCCGACCGCTCGTGCCTCATCACAACCTCGGGGGCGCGGCGGGTATTCCGACCGCGACCCGTCACGGATCGGGCACGATCCGGTGTGCGGAGATCCCGAGCCGCCGAACGAGCTCAGCGGGCGGGGCGCCAGCCCAGTGCCGGCCCGATCCGGGTCGCGAGCTCGTGCAGGATGTGCTTCCAGTCCGCCAGCTCGAACTCGAAGGGGAGCTCGAAGAGGTAGTCGTCGGCGGCGCGGAAGGCGGCGTCGTCCTCGATGTGCGCGACGATCTCGTCGAGCGAGCCGAGCACGTCGCGGGCGATGATCGTGTTCTTCCCGTGGACCCGCTGCGTGCGCGGCGTGCGCGCCTCCGCGTAGTCGCGGTACTTCGCCCGCTGCGCATCGGTGGCGCCGTCGGTCGGCACGATCACCCGGGCGACCGTGGCGCGCGCCGCCTCGCCCCGCGGGCTGGCCGCGCGGAACGCGTCGATCTGCGCGCGCTGCGCGAGGGCGAAGTCGGCGATCCCGTTCTCAGTCGAGCTGATGTTGCTCACGAGCCAGTTGAGGTCCGCGGCGCCCGCCCACGCGGCGGAGCGGAGGGAGCCCCCGCCGTACCAGAGCCGATCGGCGAGCCCGGGGCTGTGCGGCTCGACGCGGGCGGAGTCGATGTCGCCGCCGATGCCGCGATACTCGGGCACCTCGCGCAGCGGATCGCCCGCGAGGAAGGAGCGCAGCCGCTCGATGCGCCCGTAGCCGTAGTCCTCCGCGCGCCAGCCGGCGTCGTGCACGAGATCATTCACGGCGTCGTCGCCGTAGCCGGGCGGGTGCACGCTCAGCCCGGCGCGCACCCGGCCGCCGGAGAGGACGTCCGCGGTCGCGAGATCCTCGGCGAGTCGGAACGGGTTCTCGTGTCCGACCGGGATCACGGCCGTCCCGAGCGCGATCCGCTCCGTCGCCTCGGCGAGCGCGCCGAAGAGCACCGCGGGCGAGGGGAGGCCGCGCTGCAGGTGGCGCGTGCGGACCCAGCCGCTGTCGAGACCGAGCTGCTCGGCGTAGCGGAAGAGCTCGATCGCGTCGCGGAAGCCGCTCGCGGGCGCCTCGCCGTCGAAGGGGACGAGGTGGATGAAGCCGAGGTGCCGAAGCGTGCGTCGGGGGGTGCTCATGGGGCGCTCCTTCCGGGTGGGTGATGCTCAGCGTAGGAAGCGCGCGCCCGAACCCCAAACCGGGGCGTCACATTCCGCCCCGCCCGGGGCCGTCGGCTGGACCCGGCACCGAAACCCTCGGAAGTCATCGACACCCTACGAACCTCGCTTCGCGTTTCGTAGGGTGTCGCGCGGACCGTAGGGTTTCGCACGGAGACAGGGGCGGACGGGCACCCGGACGCACGAGCGTGCCAGTGGTCCGGCGGAGCGCGCCCTACGCGGAGTCGCGCACGACGAGGCTCGGCGGGATGAGCACCTCACCGAGCCGGGTGCCGTCCGCGATCGCCGCGAGCAGCGCCGCAGCCGCCTCACGGCCGATCCGCCGGTTGCCGGGGTCGACGCTCGTCAGGGAGATGCGCGGGATCGCGGAGAGGCTCGTGTCGTCGTAGCCCGCGACCCTGCAGTCCTCCGGCACCCGGATTCCCGCCTCCTCGAGCGCCGTGATCACGCCGATCGCGGTGAGGTCGTTGCCCGTGACGATCGCATCGGGCACGCGATCCTCGGCGATGAGGCGCCGCACGGCGCGCGACGCCGCCTCCTCGGTGAAGTCTGCGGCCTCGACCCACGCCCGGGCAGCGGCGCGCTCGTCGGCGTCGGCGATGGCCATGGCGCTTTCCGCGCTGTCGTCGGTGCTGCAGGGGGCAACCGCGCTCTGGACGGCGCCGGCGATGCCGCGACGCGCGACCGCGGATCGGAAGGCTGCCGCGCGGGAGGCCGAGACCGTGCCGCCCTCGCCGCCGACGAAGGCGATGCGGCGCACCCCCTGCGCGGCGAGGTGAGCCACCACGAGGTCGATCCCGGCCTCGTCGTCGCTGCGGATGGTCGCCGTGACGTCACCCGTCGCATCGATCGCGCTCGCCACGACCGTCGGGATGACCGCCGTGAGATCCGCGAGTTCGGCGAACTCGGGGATCGTGCCGACGGTGATGAGACCCGAGGGGCGCAGATCCCGGAGCACGGCGAGGTTGTCGCGGTCGAGCACCGGCGAGCCGCTGCCGTCGTCGACCTGGGCGCTCACGATGATGGTGCGCTGCCCGGCCTCGGCGAGGCGCGCCTTCGCCGCGCCGACGATCTCGGCGAAGAGCGGATTATGGAGGTTGGAGACGAAGATCGCGACGAGATCGCGACGGCCCGAGGAGAGGGACTGGGCGACGAGATTCGGTCGGTAGCCGAGGCGATCGGCGGCGTGCAGCACGCGCAGCCGCCGCTCCTCGCTGACGTTCTCACCGCCGTTGAAGACGAGGGAGACGAGCGACTTCGAGACGCCCGCCTCGCGCGCGACATCGCGGATGGTGGGGGGACGGCCCGGCGCGACGGGGGCCGCAGCCCCGCTCTCGTCGTACTCCGCCATCGCCACCCGCCTTCATCGCCGCGGCCCGGCCGCTGTCCCGCCCCCTATCCTAGGGCTGGACCGGTCCACATGCGGCCCGGATGCCGACGGTCGGCGGCCTCGGACTCGGCCGGCACCGGCCCCCGGCGCCACGCCCTTCGCCCGCGGCGCCAATCCCTCCGCGCTCAGCGCCGCACCTTCGCGCTCAGCGCCGCGCCTTCGGCCCTTGCGCCCGGTCCACGGCCCCGTGCCCTCGCCCTCGGCCCTCGCAGAATTCACGCGTTGCGGGCTCACGCGCGCGTTCCAGCGCAAGACGCGTGAATTCCGGTTCGCTTCGAACCGGGCTCATCCCGACGGCGCCGTCGGATCCGAGAAGAACTGGAAGATCCCCTGATCGCCGAGGTCGGTGCCCTCCTGCGTGAACAGCCAGAGGGCGGCACCGGCTCCGACGACGAGCATCGCGAAGACGACGATCCGGGCGATCGTGCGGCCGCGATCCTCATTCATGCCCCGAGTCTAGAGGCACCGCATCCCTCCCCGGGCTCTGCGTCCCATCCCTGCAGCCCACCCCTGCACGGGTCGCAACCGCGCAGGAATCACGCGAAGCGGGGTCATCCGGCCGAGTGGCCCCGCTTCGCGTGAATTCCGCGGCGCGCGCCGGGCGCGGAGGTCTGGTGGGGAGGGCGAAGGACCGGGGTCGCGGACAGGCGCCGGGAGCGGGCAGCAGCAGAGAGCGCGGAGCGCGCCTGGGGCGGACCAACGCGGATCGGGCAGACCAGCGCGGAGGGCGCATCGGGCGGGCCCGCGCGGAGGGCGCACCGGGCGTACCCGCGCGAACGCCCGCTGCTCCGCCGCTACGCCACTACGCTGGGATGTCGGCGAAGGCCGCGGCGAAGGCGTCGAGGGCGGCATCGGAATCACCGCTCGCCCAGGCCTCCATGCCGACGACGCCGGCGTAGCCGAGCTCGCGCAGCGCCCGCGCGACGGCCTCGTAGCGGATCTCCCCCGTGCCGGGCTCGCACCGTCCCGGCACGTCGGCGACCTGGATCTCGCCGATCCACGGCAGCGCCTCGGTCACGAGCGCGATGAGATTCCCCTCGCCGATCTGCGCGTGGTAGAGGTCGAGGTTGAGCCGCAGCGCGGGGTGATCGACGGCGCGCACGAGCGCGAGCGTGTCGGCCGCGCGGGCGAACGGGGTGCCCGGGTGGTCCACCGCGGTGTTGAGATTCTCGAGCACGAAGGTGCACCCCGCCGCGGCTCCGAGCTCCGCGATCTGCCGGAGCGTCTCGGCGGCGTGCAGCCAGTCGGCGCCGGACACCACGGGGTGCGGCGCGACGGGGATCCCGCCCTCGCCGAGGCCCGTGCCGTGCAGGTTCAGCCGCGGCGCATCGAGGATCTCCGCGGCCGCGAGCGACTCGCGGGCGGTGGAGAGGAGCGCGGCGCGCCCCTCCGTGCTGGTGAGATCGCCGCGGAGGTAGCCGGTCATCGAGGAGAACTCGGCGCCGGTCGCCGCGAGCGCGGGGAGATCCTTCGCACTCCAGTCCCAGATCTCCACGAGGAAGCCGCGCTCGTGGATGCGGCGCACCCGCTCCTCGAACGGCAGCTCGAGGAAGAGCATCTCTGCGCAGGCGGCGAGCCGTGCGCGAGATCCGGCGCTCACAGCGCGACCGCGACCGCGACGCCCTCGACCGCCGATCGCTGGGCGGCATCGGCGAGGACGAGCGCGGCGCGGCCGTCCTCGAACGTCGGGCTCGTCGAGGCCTCGCCGCGCGCGAGCTTCACGAACTCCTCGAGTTCGGCCGCGTACGCCGCGGCGTAGCGCTCGAGGAAGAACTCGGGGTAGGCCGGACGCGCCTCGACGGCGGCGGCCGTGGAGACCGAGACGGTGTTCGAGAGCGGATTGCCCACCTGCAGCATGCCGCCCGAGCCGAAGGCCTCGATCCGCTGATCGTAGCCCACGGCGCTGTGCCGAGAGTTCACGATGGTGATGACGGCGCCGGCGGAGGTCTCGAGGGTCACGACCGCGGTGTCGAAGTCGCCGTGCTCGCGGGCCCCGGGATCGAAGGCGCGCGTGCCGGTGGCGCTGACCGAGACGATATCGGGGGCGAAGAACCGCGCCATATCGAAGTCGTGGATGGTCATATCGCGGAAGATCCCGCCCGAGACCGCGATGTAGTCGGCGGGCGGAGCCGCCGGATCGCGGCTGATGATGATGAGCTGCTCGAGCGCCCCGATCTCGCCGGCGGCCACCCGCGCGCGGGCCGAGGCGTGGTTCGGATCGAAGCGGCGGTTGAAGCCGAGCGCGACCGGCACGCCGAGCTCGGCGACGAGCGGGCGCAGCGCGTCGACGCGCGCGATGTCGAGATCGATGGGCTTCTCGCACAGCACGGGGAGGCCCGCGCGCACCGAGGCCTCGATGAGGTCGACGTGGGTGGGCGTCGGCGAGGCGATGAGCACGGCGTCGATCTGCGGCGCGGCGCCGGTACCCGCGGCGATGAGCTCCGTCGCGTCGGCGGTCGCGGTCGCGCCGTACCGCTCGGCGAGGGCGTTCGCACCGTCGACGAAGGGGTCGGCGACCCAGGCGAGGGCGGCGTTCGGGGAGGCGGCGATGCTGGCGGCGTGCACCTGGCCGATGCGGCCGGTGCCGATGAGTCCGAAGCGGATGGGCTGCTGCGTCATTGCGGGATTCCTCTGCGGGACGGGTGCGGATTTAGCACGATCTAAATTGTTCAGACAATAGCACCATGGTACGTCCTGCGCGTCGTGCGATCCAGCCCGAGCACCCCTGGTCGGCCGCGACGCTCAGTCGTCCCCCACCGCGATCCTCCGGGAGAGACCGGGATCCTCACCCTCGATGATCGTCACGCTCGAGGCGCCGTGGATCACGAACTCGCCGATCACGGTGATGCCGTCGGCCTCGTAGACGGGGATGACGCGGTCCTCGAGGTTCTTCCCAGTCAACTCCGCCGCCTCCTCCGGGGAGGCGGGCGTCTCGCCCCGCACATCCTCGGCGTACACGTATCCGGGGCGCCCGTTCGTCGCCAGGGCCGCGACGAGCTCCGGGTCGCCGCGCTCATTGTGCAGGCCGAACGTCACACCCGACCCGTTGACGCCCCAGTCGGTCGTCTCCATGCGGACATAGCGCGCCTCGGCCGTCCAGCGCGCCCCGGGGTCGGTCTCGACGGTGAGCGACTGCCCCTCGATCGCCGCGAGCGGAACGAGTCCGGTGACGGGGGCTTCGTCGGGCACCGTGCATTCGATCCCGGTGAGCACCTCGGGGTCGGCGGGACGACTCGGGTCGGGCGATTCGCTCGGAAAGCTGTAGTGGCCCGCGCTGAGACAGGTGAACTCCACCTCGACCGCGTTCGCTCCGGCGGGCGGCGCGCCGAGCACGAGCTCGCCGCTCCCCTCGAACGCACCCGCGGCGGGTCCGGCGAGCTCGGTCACCTCGTTGCCGCCGGGCAGCACGAGGGCACCGGTGGCGACCGCCGCACCCCCGCCCACGAGCACGGCGACGAGCCCGATTCCCGCGCCGGCGAGCAGCCGGCGCCTGCGCGGACGCGCCGCTCGCGCGACCCGCTCGACGAGCGCTCCGCGCAGTGCGGCCGCGAACTCCGGGCTCAGGGTGTCGGTTCGCATGCTGCCTCCTCGGCTCGGGACCCCGCGGCTTCGGGCTCGAGATGCGCCCGGAGGCGCGTGCGGATCCGGTGCAGCCGTGTGCGGACCGCCCCGCTGCTGCGACCGAGCACGACGGCCGCCTCGGCGGGCGAGTAGCCCTCGAGCGCGACGAGCGCGAACAGCCGCGCATCCGCGGCGCCCAGGCGTTCGAGCGCGACCGCGAGTTCCGGGCTCAGCTCCGATGCGAGCTCGGCCCGATCCTCGGCGGAGGGCGCGGTCTCGCTGCGCGGCAGGCGCTGCAGAACGCGCTGGTACCTGCGGCGCGAACGATGCAGATTGCGGCACGTGTTGGTGGCCGTGACGAGCAGCCACGGCAGGATCGAGCCGTCCACCGTCCGCGCATCGGCGCGCTTGCGCCAGAGTTCGAGGAAGGCGACGGCCGTCGCGTCCTCCGCGTCGTGGAACGACTGCAGCGCGCGGAGGCAGTGGGCGAAGACGCGATCCCGATGAGCGTCGAAGATCGCCCCGAAGGCGTCTCCGTCGCCCTCCAGTGCCCGCCGCCACAGCGCGTCGTCCGGCGCTCCTCGTGCTTCCATACTTCTGTATGTCCGCAGCCCCGCGTCGCGTTACACCGGACCGGCGCCGGGCGAGCGGCGATGCGCGCGCGGGGCGGCCGTCGAACGGCGCACCACGAGGCGCGGGGCGAGCCGCCGCGACGGCGGGAACTCGCCCTCGCCCTCCAGCATCGCGACGAGGTCGGCGCCCGCCGCCTCGCCCAACTCGCGGACATCGCCGCTCACGGAGGTCAGCGAGACCAGCCGGTAGCTCGCGATCGGCGAGTCGTCGTAGCCCACCACCGAGACGTCTCGCGGCACCTCGAAGCCCTGACCGCGGAGCGCGCCGATGGCACCGACGGCGAGCGGGTCGTTCACGGCGAACACCGCGGTGGGCGCCTCGGCACCCGGTGCGGATGCGAGCTCCGCGAGCATCGCGTCGGCAGCGGCGGCGCCCGCGGCCTCCGTCGTCTGCTCCGCGCGCACCAGGCTCGCCCCGAGTCCTCGCGCGGCGAGCTCCGCCAGATAGCCGGCCTCGCGCGCCGAGGCGCTCGGCCCCGGCCCGGAGATGCACGCGATGCGCCGGTGGCCGAGTTCCGCGAGGTGCGCCGTAGCGAGGCGACCCCCCGCCGTCTCGTCGCTCGCGATGACCGGCACCCGCGCCGCCTCGATCGCGCGCGTGCCGAGCACCACCGCGGGAACCGCGAGCTGCCGCGCCGCCTCGGCCGAGATCTCCCCGGCGAGCACGACGCCGTCGACCCGCAGCGAGCGGAACACCGCGATCGGATCCTGGCTGAGGTGGGCGTTGAGCGCGGTGTCGGCGACGCTCAGGCTGTAGCCCCCGGCGGCGACTGCGGCGCGCAGCCCCTCGAGGGCGGGGGCGAACCAGAGGTTCGCGAAGTCGTCGACGACGACGCCGATGCTGCGCGTGCGGGTCCCCGCGAGGCCGGCGGCGAGGCGGCTCGGCGTGTAGTCGAGCTCGGCGACCGCGGCGAGGACGGCCTCGCGCTTCTCCTCGCTCACGCGCGGGGAGCCGCGCAGCACGAGCGAGACCAGCGACTTGGAGACGCCGGCCCGCTGGGCGACGTCGTAGATCGTGGGCCGTTTCATGCCGCCTCCTCCCCGCGATCCGACGATGCCGCGCCACCCGGGCGGCGGTGGCGCGGCGCGCAGACTCCATATTGACAGAACATTCGCCGCCGCGTTAGCGTGATCCAATTGGAGCGCTCCAACGCAGTCGGCGCACCGATCCTCCCACGACACCCCGCCCCGATCCCCTCTGCGAAAGGACCCTCCCGTGACCGCATCCCTCGGCGTCGCCGTCATCGGCGCCGGCATGGCGGGCAAGGCGCACGCCGCCGCCTACCGCGCCGCCTCGACTCTCTACGCCCCCGTGCTGCCCGAGATCCGCCTCGTCGCGATCGCCGACGTCTACGCACCCCTCGGGCAGGAGACCGCGAAGCGCTTCGGCTTCGAGCGCCACGTCGCCGACTGGCGCGACATCGCCGCGGCCGACGACATCGACGTCGTCAGCGTGGTCGTCGCGAACGCGCTGCATCGCGAGATCGTCGAGGGCCTCCTCGCGGCCGGCAAGCACGTGCTGTGCGAGAAGCCGCTGAGCGACACCATCGAGGACGCCCGCGCCATGGCCGACGCCGCCGCGGCTGCAGCAGCGAACGGCACCGTCGCCCGCATCGGCTTCAGTTACCTGCGCGGCCCCGGCCTCGCCTTCATCCGCTCGCTCATCGACGACGGCCGCCTCGGCGAGGTGCTCCATTTCTCCGGCCGCTACTGGACCGACTACGCCTGCCGACCCGGCACCCCCATCAGCTGGCGCTACCAGGGTCCGGCCGGATCCGGCGCGCTCGGCGACGTGGGCAGCCACCTCAGCTATATCGCCGAGTACCTCTGCGGCCCGGTCCGCGAGGTCTCCGGCGGCCGCTTCCACACCTCCATCACCGAGCGCCCGAAGCCCCTCGGCCAGGTCGTCGGGCACACCGGCGGCGCGGTGAGCGACGAGACCGCCCCCGTCACGAACGACGACTACGCGAGCTTCAACGCCGCATTCGAGCGCTGCGTGGGCACCCTCGAGGTCTCCCGCGTGGCCGCCGGCCACCCGAACGACCTGTACGTCGAGGTCTTCGGCTCGCGGGGCGCCGCCCGCTGGTCGCAGACGAACCCGGGCCAGGTGGAGGTCATGCTCCACGACGAGCAGGGCGACCTCGCCGGGTACCGCACGGTGCCCCTCGGCCCCGCCCACCCGCACTACGCCGGCGGCTGGGCGATGGACGCCCCGGGAGTCGGCATCGGCCAGAACGACCTGTTCGTGCACCAGGCGCGCGCCTTCCTCGAGGAGGTCGCGGGGATCCCCGAGGCCGAGTCGCTCCCGCGCTGCAGGAGCTTCGCCGACGGCGTGCACAACATGGAGTTCCTCGCCGCCGTCGCCGAGTCCGCCGCGCAGGGCGGATCCTCCGTCGCCGTGGCGTGATCCCGCGCCGTCCGCGCTCCGCACCCACCACCGCGCATCCCCACCCGCAGCACCGCTTCGCAGCAGAAGAGAGCACCCCATGAAACTCGGCGTCTACAACGCGATCCTCCACGACCGGAGCCTCCCCGAGGCCATCCGCGTCGTCCGCGAGCTCGGCCTCACCGGCATCGAGCTCAACACGGGAGGCTTCCTGCCCCCGACCCACATCCCCAACCGGGAGCAGATCCTCGAGTCCGACGCCGCGCGCGACGAGTTCCTCGGCCTGTTCGAGGGGACCGGCGTGCGGATCGCGGGCCTCAACTGCAACGGCAATCCGCTGCACCCGAAGCCTGCCATCGGCGAGGCCCACGCGGAGGACGTCCGCCGCTCGATCCGGCTCGCCGAGCGGCTCGGGCAGGATCGCGTGGTCACCATGTCGGGGCTCCCCGGCGGCGAGCCCGCCGCGACCGTCACCAACTGGGTGGTGAACGCCTGGAACTCGGCCGCACTCGACGTGCTCGACTACCAGTGGGATGTCGCGGCGAAGTTCTGGCGCGAAACCGACCGCTTCGCGGCCGAGCACGGGGTGAAGGTCGCCCTCGAGCTGCACCCGCAGAACCTCGTGTTCAACTCCGCCGACGTGCACAAGCTCATCGAGCTCACGGGCGCCACGCACGTCGGAGTGGAGCTCGACGCCTCGCACCTGTTCTGGCAGCAGATGGATCCCGTCGCCGTCGTGCGGCACCTCGGCGAGCTCGTCGTCCACGCCGCCGCGAAGGACGTGCGCGTGAACCCGGAGTGGGCGCGGCTCAACGGCGTGCTCGACAACTCCTTCCGCCGCCTCTCCCCGGAGGAGCCGCGCACGAACCTCGGCGGCGACGAGTGGGCCAACGAGTGGCCGCAGCACTCGGCGTGGGACTTCGTCGCGCTCGGCCGCGGACACGACACCGCGTACTGGACGGAGTTCCTCCGCGCGCTGCACGAGGTCGATCCCGAGATGTGGGTCAACATCGAGCACGAGGACGTCTCGCTCGGCCGGATCGAGGGGCTCGAGGTCGCCTCGCGGGTGCTCCGCGACGCCGACGCCGCCCTCGGGGCCTGAGCCGCGTCCGCGGGCGCGCCCGCGGAGGAGTAGCATTCGAGGCGAACACACACGTGCTCCGGGGTCGGTGGAAGTCCGAACCGGCGGTGACAGTCCGCGAACCGGGCCGGCGAGGCGATCCGCCTCGCGGGACCGGCCGATCCGGTGGAACTCCGGGACCGACAGTACAGTCTGGATGAGAGCAGCACGGGCGTGGGCGGGCCCGCGGGCCCGCGGGCCCGCCCACGCGCCCCTCGGCGGCACCGCACCCCGAGGAGGATCCCATGAACGCGCTGCAGTGGCTCGTCGAGGCCTTCACCGCGCACTGGGAACTGCCCGGCGGGCAGACGCTGCTCGTGCGCGAGGTGGTCGGCAACGTCTTCGGGCTCGCGAGCGCGCTCGGCGGTATGCGCCGGCGCATCTGGGCCTGGCCGGTCGGGATCATCGGCAATCTGCTGCTGCTCACCGTGTTCCTCGGTTCGATCCTCACCCCCGAGCACTCGCTGCCGAGCCTGCTCGGCCAGGCGGGCCGCCAGGTGATGTTCATCGCCGTCGCGGTCTACGGCTGGATCCGCTGGCGGCGTGCGGGCGACGGCGGCCGGCTCACGCCGCGCTGGGCCCCTGCGGGAGCACGCGTCGGCATCGTGCTCGTCCTGCTGCTCGGCACGGTCGCGCTGACGCCGGTGTTCCGCGCGCTCGGCTCCTGGGATCCGGTCTGGGCCGACGCCTGGACCTTCGTCGGCTCGCTGCTCGCCACCTACGGCATGGCGAAGGGGTGGACGGAGTTCTGGCTCGTCTGGATCGCCGTCGACCTCGTCGGCGTGCCGCTGCTGTTCAGCTCCGGCTATTACGCCACGGCCCTCATGTACGTCTTCTACGGCGTGTTCACCGCGATCGGCTTCGTCGTGTGGTGCCGCGCCCACGCCAAGCCCCGGATCGACACGCTCATGCCCGACCCGCGGACCACCCCGGCCGTTCGCGGGCGGGAGTAGGGCTCCGTTCCCGAGCCCACGTTCCGCTCGGTTCCGGGCCCCGCTCCGCCCCGTCCGGGTCGCTCCGGGTCGCCCTGGCCCGGATCCGGGTCACCGCGGCAGGGTGGCGGAGGGGCCGACCCTGCCGGAGCGACCCGGATTCATGCGGAGGAGAGGTTTCGGGGCGGAGGGAGATCGGCCCCGGGGGTTGGGGGCGCGGAGGCGCAGGGTGAGAGGGGGCGCGGGCGCAGAAGTGCGGTGGTGGGAGGTGCAGGGCGAGAGGGGGCGGGGACGGGAGAGGGGGCGGAGCGGGAGGTGCGAGGCGGGGCGGAGCGGTGCGCGGGGCGAGGGATGCGGCGGCGGGTCAGGATCCGGGGGTCGCGGCCACCTCGACGCGAGTGCCCGAGATCGCGCTCTCGCGCGCCGCGTCGAGCACCGCGACGGTGTGCAGCGCCTCGGAGAGCCGCACCGCGGGCGGCGTCCCCGTCGCGATCGCGCGATGCAGATCCCGGTAGAACTCGGTGTAGTCCCCGCGCAGGGAAGGGATCGGGGTCGGGCCGGATCCGTCGTGCAGCACGCCCCAGCGCTCGGGCGCCTCGACCCCCCAGGCGTCCGCGTCGGTGGCGGGCCGCAGGCCCGCCCGCAGCTGCTCGACCTGCACATCGGACATGTGCGACTCGTAGTTGCCCTCGCGGCCGTAGACGATCATGCGGCGGTCCTCCCGCCGCGCGCCCTTCGAGGAGGAGACGGAGCTGTGGACGCCGCCCGCGTGGTGGAGCCCGAGCACGAAGCCGACGTCGACGCGGGCGTCGCCCGCGCCCACCCAGTCGAGGTGTGCGTCCACCCGCGCGACGGGTCCGAAGAGCTGGGCGAGCTGATCCACGACGTGCGCGCCGAGGTCGCGCAGCAGGCCCTCATCCGGTCCCTGCGCGAGCACGGAGCGGTCGTCCTGCTCGAGCGCGAAATCGGCGCGCCACACGCGGCCGAGCCGACCCGAGTCGAGCACGGAGCGCAGCGTCACGAGGTCCGTGTCCCAGCGCCGGTTGTGGAAGACCGTGAGCGTTCGGCCGGCACGGTCGGCGGCGGCGATGAGCTCGCGCGCCGTCGCCGCATCGGGGGCGAAGGGCTTGTCGGCGACGACGTGCACGCCGCGCTGGAGCGCGCGCAGCACGAGCTCCCGCCGGGTGGCCGGCGGGGTGGTGATGACCACCGCGTCGACGCCGGCGTCGATGATCGCATCGAGCGAGGCGAACGCGGGCACGCCGGGCGCCTCGGCCGCGAGCTCGGCGACCCGCTGCGGCGAGCGCGCCACGACGCCCGCGAGCTCCCACTCCGTCGCCGCCTGGAGGTAGGGCAGATGGAAGAGCCTGCCCCCGACGCCGAATCCGACGAGTCCGATCCTCATGCGATGCCGTCCTCTCCGCGCCCGCCGGCTCTACCGCTCGCGGGGCACGTAGATCGCGCCCGTCATCACGTCCTCCTCGAGCTCTTCGAGCGTGCGGCCGCGGGTTTCGGGGACGAAGCGCTTGATGAAGAGGAAGGAGACGACGTTGACGATCGCGAAGATGACGAACAGCCCCATGCCGACCGCGCCCACGATGGAGGGCACGAGCAGCGCGAGCACGCCGTTCGCGATCCAGAGCACGAAGACGGAGACGCCCATGCCGATCCCGCGCATGTGCAGCGGGAACACCTCGGAGAGGTAGACCCAGGTGGCGATGTTGAGGAACAGCTGGATCGAGCCGATCATGATGACGATGAGCACGAGGAACACCCACGGGCGCGCGGGGCTGCCCTCGGGGAAGAGGAACATCATCGCGACCGCGATGAGCACGTGCGAGAGGGCGGTGAGCCCGTAGCCCCACAGGAAGTTGGTGCGACGGTCGACCCGGTCCATCATGAAGAGCGCGACGACCCCGCCGATCACGGCGATCACGCCGGGGGCGATGTTCACCCAGCCGATCATGTCCTCGCTGAACCCGGACTCGGCGAGCATCCGCTGGCCGTAGTACATGATGGCGTTGACGCCGGTGAACTGCTGGGCGATGCCGAGGCCGCAGGCCACGAGCAGGATCACGAGGAGGTTCTTGTTGGAGAGCACGGCGCGGATGCCGAGGCGGCGCTCCGACTCGGCGCGCTCCTCCTGGGTGACGCGCTGCACCTCGGCGAACTCCGCGGCGGCCCGATCCTCCGAGCGCACCGTGCGGAGCACCGCGAGCGCGTCGTCGGCGCGCCCCTGTTCCACGAGCCAGCGGGGGGACTCCGGCATCCGCAGCATCCCGAAGAAGAGCACGATCGCGGGCAGCGCGCAGATGGCGAACATGATGCGCCAGACGCCGTCGACATGCCCCCACAGCGCCGCGATGATGGCGTTGACGATGAAAGCGGCGAGCTGACCCACGACGATCATGAGCTCGTTGCGGCCGGAGAGCGAGCCGCGGATCTCGAAGGGTGCGAGTTCGGCGAGGTACACCGGCACGACGGCGGACGCGCCGCCGACGGCGAAGCCGAGCGCGATCCGCCCCGCGACCAGCAGCGAGAAGCCGAGCGTCGTGTGCGTACCGTGCTCGGGGCCGCTCGGGGAGGTCACGACGAGCAGGGTGCCGCAGAAGAAGAGCACCGCCAGCAGGATGATGGTCGGGCGGCGGCCGATCTTGTCGGCGATGCGGCCGAAGAGCATCGCGCCGAAGGCCGCGGCGAAGACGAGCGAGCTGATCACGATGCCGATCTGCAGCGTGTCGAAGCCCATCTCGGCCTGGAGCGGGCGCTCGGCGCCGTTGGCGACGCCCGTGTCGTAGCCGAAGAGAAGGCCGCCGAAGGTCGCGATGACGGCGACGAGGCCGAGCCGCCGCTGGTGCGGGCCTGCGGTGAGCGGCGGCAGTGTCGAGGTGTTCTGGCCTGGTGTGGCGGACATCCGGAGGACTCCTTCGTCGAGCAGGACCCGGAGTGTCCGGGACGCTCACCGAGATCCTAACAATGTAACGACAAAACAACAAAATCGTTTCCGCCCGGTATCGCGCCGATGGCCGGCGGCACTCATGTTCGAACAATTGAACATGGAACCCGTGCCGCCCTAGGCTGGTCGAGTGATGACGCTCCTCCCCCAGCTCCCCGCCGTCGCCTGGGCGCTGCTCGCGACGGCGGCGCTCATCGTCGGCTTCTCGAAGACGGCGCTGCCCGGCGTGAACACGATCTCGATCGCGATCTTCGCCGCGATCCTGCCGGCGCGGCACTCCACCGGAGCGCTGCTCGTCCTGCTCATCGTCGGCGACGCCTTCGCGGTCTGGGCGTACCGCAAGCACGCGAGCTGGCCCACGATCCTGCGACTGGCCCCCGCGGTCGTCGGCGGCCTCGCGCTCGGCGCGGTGTTCCTCGCGCTCGCCGACGACTCCTGGGTACGGCGCGTGATCGGGATCATCCTGCTGCTCGTCGTGGGCTTCACCGTCTGGCGGCGCTGGATCTCCTCGGGGGGCGCCCCTGCCGGTCGGGCCGCCAGCATCGGCTACGGCTCGCTCGGCGGCTTCACCACCATGGTCGCGAATGCGGGCGGCCCCGTGATGTCCATGTACTTCCTCGCGGCCCGCTTCCCGGTGAAGGCGTTCCTCGGCACGGCCGCGTGGTTCTTCGCGTGCATCAACCTGGCGAAGCTGCCGTTCTCGATCGGGCTCGGCCTCATCGACGCGGGCAGCCTCGTGCTCGATCTGCTGCTCGTGCCCGGCGTGATCATCGGGGCGCTGCTCGGGCGCTGGGCGGCGAACCGCATGCGCCAGGGCTTCTTCGACGTCGCCGTGCTCGGCGCGACCGTGCTGGGCGCGGTCTATCTGCTGATCTGAGACCGCGGGGACGGCCGGGGGCCGCAGGACCGGGGACCCCGCAGCAACCGCGGAAACCCCAGGACCGCGAGGGCCGCAGGACCGCGAGGAGCGCGGCGACGCCGGGTCCGCGAAACCCGGCGCGCGCTCCGCCGACGCCGCCTACGCCCCCGCGATGAGCTCGCGCAGCGCCGCGAGCTGGTGCCGGGCGCTCTCGTCCGCGCGCTCGTCCTCCGCGAAGACGTTGGACACGATGAGCGCGTCCTCCCGCGCGAGGAACCCGCTCTGCGCGAGCGCCCCGAAGAGCCCGCTCCAGTCGACGTCGCCGTCGCCGATGTCCAGGTGCTGGTGCACGCGCACCGCGTTGCCCGGCGGGTTCGTGATGTAGCGCAGCCCGTTCGAGCGGGTGTGATCGAAGGTGTCCGCCGCGTAGACGGCGCCGAGGCGGTCGCCGACCTCGGGGATCAGCGACGCGGCGCGGTCGCCGTAGTGGAACGTGTGCGCGGCGACGTAGACGAAGCCGACTCGCGTCGTGTTGAGCCCGCGGATGATGCGCCAGCCCTCGAGCCCGTCCTCGACGAAGTCGTCCGGGTGCGGGTCGATGTTCATGGTGACGCCCTCGCGCTCGAGCACCGGGATGAGCGCCGCCATCGCGTCGTAGAACGCGTTCTCGGAGTCCTCCTCGCGCTCGGGGCGGCCCGAGAACTCCGTGTTGACGATCGGCGCCTCGAGCTCCGCCGCGATCTCGATGTATCGGGTGGTGTTGCGCACCGCCGCCGCGACCTGATGCGGCTCCGGCCCGCCGAGGCGCTGCACGGGCAGCACGGAGGTGATGGTCACCCCGGCGTCGCGCGCCCGCTTCTTGAGCTGCGCGATCATCGCGGTGTCCACCTTGGGGTGGTGGAAGTGCCGCCCGAAGTCGGGGTTCGGCGTGAGCTGCAGATACTCGTAGCCGAGCCGCGCGACGAGGTCGGGGAACTCCAGCAGATGATGCGTGCCGTTGTAGGGGGTGGGATCGAGGGCGATGCGGACCATGGGTGCTCCTGTGCTGAGGGCGTCGCTCGGGGCGAGGGATGGGTGGGAGTGGGGCGCGGATCCGGGATCGGTGACGGACCGGGGAACGGGGACGGATCGGGGATCGCGGATCGGGGATCGCGGATCCGGGATCGGGGATGCCGGTTCCGTCGGGGATGCGGCCTCCGTCGGACCGGAACCGCGGATCCGGGATCACCGAAGCCGCATCTCCGACGGACGGCGCCGGCCGCCGCCGCTCAGGCGTAGAACGCGGGCCGCTCGGGCGCCGGGACGGGCACGATGCCGCCCTCGTTGAGGGCCTGGACGCCCGCCTCGCAGGACAGCGCGACGAGATAGCCGTCCCACGCGTTCGGGCCGTCGATGAGTGTGCCCGCGCGCACCGCGTTCACCCAGCGCTGGATCTGCGCGTCGTACGCGGCGGCGAAGCGCGTGGTGAAGCTCTCGTGATCCTTCACCCGGAAGTAGCCGGCGTCCCAGCGCTGGAGCCCCGCGGGCTGGCCGATGCGGGCGACGCCCTGCTCGAAGACCGCCTCGGTGGCGACCTGGTAGCCGAACTGCACGCTGACGTTCATCTCGACGTCGACGAGCACGCCGTTCTCGAGCTCCATGATCACGAGGATCGGCTCGCGCAGCCGCTCGGGCGCGAGGGAGTTGCGGCGCGGGTGCTTCACCTCGACGCTGACGACGCGGGATCCCGCGAGCCACGGCACGACGTCGAACTCGTGCACCACGGAGTCCGTGATGAGCATGTTGTTCGTGTAGCTCTCGGGCACGGAGGGGTTGCGGTGCAGGGCGCGCACCATGAGGAGCTCCCCGCTCTCGCCGGAGACGACGAGCTCGCGCAGCGCCTGGTACTCGGCGTCGAAGCGGCGCATGAAGCCGAGCTGGATGTGCGGGCGGTCGAGCTGCTGCTCGAGCTCGAGGATCTCGAGCGAGGAGGCGGAATCCTGCGTCAGCGGCTTCTCGCAGAGGATCGGGAGCCGCGCGTCGAGCGCGGGCTTGAGCACCGGCGCGTGGAACTGCCCGGGCGTCGCGATGAGCACGGCGTCCATGGCGCCCGCGGCGATCGCCGCTTCGATGCTCGTGTAGGCGGCCGATCCCGGCGCGTGTTCGGCGGCAGCCGCGGCGCGGCCGGCGTCCGGCTCGACGATCGCGGAGACGCGGGCGCCCGCGATCCGCCGGGTGATGCGCTTGATGTGGTCGGCGCCCATCATGCCGGCGCCGACGACGGCGATGCGGAGGTCTTCGGTCATTGCGGTGTCCTTCTGTGCTCGGGGCTGCGGGGCGGGGCTGCCGGATCAGCTGATCCGCGCAAGGTGCGTGCAGCCGAAGATGTGCTCGCGCGTGCGCTGGGCGATGGGGAACGGGGCGTCGACGCTGCAGCCGTACATGTCCTGCTCCACGATCGCGAAGATCTCGGGGTCGAGCTTCGCGACGGCCTCGATGATCGGGGCGAGATCGGGTACGCCGTGCGGGGGCTCGATCATGATGCCGTCGGCCACGGCCTGGGCGAAGGGCACGTCGTTCTTCAGCACGTCGAAGAGCTGGCTCGGGTCGACCTGCTTGAGGTGGAGGTAGCCGATGCGCTCGGGGCGCTCCTCGATGAGCTTCACGTTGTCGCCGCCGTAGTAGGCGAAGTGCCCCGTGTCGAGGCACAGGTTCGTGTAGCGCGCGTCGGTCTCGTCGAGGAAGCGGAGCACCTCGCGCGTGGTGCCGATGTGGCTGTCGGCGTGCGAGTGGAACTGCTGCTTCATGCCGAACTCCTCGAGCAGCGCCTTCCCGAGGCGGTCGTGCCCCGCGCCGAGCTTCGCCCACTGCGCGTCGTCGAGCACGCGCGGCTCGAGCACCTCGCTCGTGGCGTCGCTGCGCCAGAGGTCGGGGATCACCACGAGGTGCTCGGCGCCGAGCTTCGAGGCGAGCCCGGCGACGTTCAGCGCCTGGTCCCAGGCGCGCTGCCACTCGTCCTCGCCCTTGTGGAAGCCCGTGAAGACGGTGCCGGCGGAGAGTTTCAGGCCGCGGGAGCCGAGTTCGTCCTCGAGCTGGTGCGGATCGGTCGGGAGGTAGCCGTAGGGGCCGAGCTCGATCCACTCGTAGCCGGCGGCCACGACCTCGTCGAGGAAGCGGTTCCAGGGGACCTGCTGCGGGTCGTCGGGGAACCAGACGCCCCAGGAGTCGGGGGCCGTGCCGATCCGCAGACCGGGGTTCTCGGTGGTCTCGCCCATGGCAGCGAACCTTTCTCTCGGCGACGGTGCCGGATGCAGCGGGTGCCGGTCGCGGCGCGGATGCCGCGGCATCCGTCCATCATCGCAGGGGAACTTTGATATGACAATAGGCCATAGTAGCGGATGCGCGCGAGCCCGGGGAGCGCACCGTCGGCGGGGGCTCCCCGGGCTCGCCCGCGGCTCAGCCGAGGAGGGGGCGCTGCGCCCGCTGCTGCTCCTCGTACTCGGCGCGCGCCCGCTGCGTCGACGCCAGGGTCGAGGTCTGCGGCACGGGCACGTCCCACCAGCCCGCGCCGTCGGGCGCGTAGATGAGGGGATCGCTGTTGATGTGGATGAAGGTCGCGCGGTCGGAGGCCTTCGCGCGGGCGATCGCCGCCTCGAGATCGGCGATCGCCGAGGCCCCGGGCTCCACCTCGATGACGTCCATGCCGTAGCTGCGGGCGTTCATCGCGAGGTCGACGGGCAGCACCTGGTCGCCCTGGAAGTTGCGCGCCTCGGCATCGTACTCCCGGTACCAGGTGCCGAATCGCTCCGAGCCCACGGTCTCCGAGAGGTGCCCGATGGAGGCGTAGCCGTGGTTCTGGATGAGGATCACGATGATCTTGATCCCCTCGGCGACCGCCGTCACGAGCTCCGTGTTCAGCATGAGGTACGAGCCGTCGCCGACCATCACGATCACGTCGCGCTCGTCCCCCGCCGCGGCGAGCCCGCGCTTCGCGCCGAGGCCGCCCGCGATCTCGTAGCCCATGCAGGAGTAGGCGTACTCGACGTGGTAGCCGAGCGGGTCGCGCACGCGCCACAGCTTGTGGAGGTCGCCGGGCAGCGATCCGGCGGCCTGCACGACGACGTCCTCGGGCGCCGAGGAGCGCTGCACGGCGCCGATGATCTCGGGCTGGCCGGGGAGCGCGAGCCCCGAGGGGGCGAAGGCGGCGTCGACCGAGGCGTCCCACTCGCGCTGCTCGGCGGCGATGCGCTCCGCGTACGCGGCATCGACGCGGAGGTCCGCGAGCTCCGCGGAGAGCGCGAGGAGCGTCTCCCTCGCGTCCGCGACGACCGGGATCTGCGTGCCGTGCTTGTAGGCGTCGAACGCCGCGACGTTGATGTTCACGAAGGTCGCGTCGGGGTCCTGGAAGGCCGTGCGGGAGGCGGTCGTGAAGTCGCTGTAGCGCGTGCCGATCCCGATGATCACATCGGCCTCGGCCGCGAGCCGGTTCGCGGCGAGCGTGCCCGTCGCCCCGATGCCGCCGAGGTACTGCGGGTGGTCCCACGAGAGCGCGCCGCCGCCCGCCTGCGAGGTGCCGACCGGGATCCCCGTCGCCTCGACGAAGGCGCGCAGCTGCGCCTCGGCCTCCGAATACAGCACGCCGCCGCCGGCGACGATGAGGGGGCGCTTGGCCCCGCGGATCGCCCGCACCGCGGCGGCGAGCGGGGCGCGCTCGGGCAGCGGTCGCCGGATGCGCCACTCGCGCGGCTGCAGGAACTCGACGGGCACGTCCCACGCCTCCGCCTGCACGTCCTCGGGGAGCGCGATCGTGACGGCGCCGGTCTCGGCCGGATCGGTGAGCACCCGCATAGCCGCGAGCGCGATGGAGAACAGCTGCTCGGGCCGCTGCACGCGGTCGAAGAACCGGGAGACGGGGCGGAACGCGTCGTTGACGGTGAGGCCGATGTCGTGGGGCTGCTCGAGCTGCTGCAGCACCGGATCGGCGACGCGCGTCGCGAAGGTGTCGCTCGGCAGCAGGAGGGCGGGCAGACGGTTGGTCGTCGCGAGGGCCGCGCCCGTGAGGAGGTTGGTCGCGCCGGGGCCGACGGAGGCGGCGGAGGCGTAGGTGCCGCGGCGGCGGTGCATGCGCGCGTAGCCGACGGCCTGGTGCACCATCGCCTGCTCGTTGCGGGCCTGGTGGTAGGGCATGAGCTCCGGGTGCTCGACGTTCAGCTGCTTGAGCGCCTGGCCGACGCCCGCCACGTTGCCGTGCCCGAAGATCCCGAACATGCCGGGGATGGTCCGCTCGCGGACCTCCCGGCCCTCCCCGTCCGTGTCGACCGTCCACTGCTGGGCCAGGAACTCCACGAGGGCCTGGCTCACCGTCATCCGTCGCGTCGTCATCGCGCCTGCTCCGTTCCGTGCGTTGCGCCGCCGGACGCGCTCGCGCCCGCGGTGAAGGGGAGGCGGGCGTCGAGCGCCTGCCCCTCCCAGGTGTCGCGCACCCAGCCGTGAGCCGGGTCGTCGCTGATGAGCCAGCTCCGCTCGGGGTCGGGGCCCGCCATCACGTTGAGGTAGTACATGTCGTAGCCGGGCGCCGCGACCGCGGGGCCGTGGTAGCCGTAGGGCACGAGCGCGACGTCGCCGGTCTTAACCTGCGCGTCGATCTCGATCTCGCCCGCGGGCGAGGAGGAGGTGCTGAAGAGGCCGAAGGCGCGCTCGGGATCGACGCCCGCGGGCGCGTCCTTCGTCGGCGCGACCTCGAAGTAGTAGATCTCCTCGAGCTGGGACTCGTGCCCGGCGACGTGCTCGTCGTGCTTGTGCGGGGGGTAGGAGGACCAGTTCTCGGCGGGGGTGATCACCTCGACGACGATGAAGCGGGCGGCGTCGAGCGCCTCCTTGCGGCCGAAGTTGTGCACCTGCCGGCTCGAGGCGCCGGCGCCGCGGAGCTCCACCGGCACCTCGTCCACCGGCATGTAGCGGCTGGGCCGCACGATGCCGGTGGGCGAGGTCGCCACGAGGAAGCGGCTCTCGCCCGCGGACGTCGCCGTGACCGTCCCCGTCGCGGCCGAGGAGAGGTACAGCACGTCCGTCGGCCCGTCGAAGACGGAGGCGCGTCCGGCGAGCCGCGCGGTCGACGCCGCGCCGTCCTCGGCGTAGCTCACGGAGAACGAGCCGGAGAGCGGGACGATGAGCCGCTCGACGCCGGTGCCCTCGAGCGCGATCGAGCCGCCCTCGGCGAGGCGGGCCACCCGGACCCCCGTGTGCTCCCACCCCGGCGTGCGTTCGTCGACCACCGTCTCCCAGCCGCCCTCGGCGAGCGCGCCGCGGCGGTGGAACCAGCGTTCGGCCTGCTGCGTCATGTCGTCCCTCTCCTCGATCCGGTCGTTCGGCTAGTCGTTCTGCGGGAAGCCGAGGTTGATGCCGCCGTGCGTGGCCGGATCGAGCCAGCGGCTCGTGATGGCCTTCTCGCGCGTGAAGAACTCGAAGCCCTGCACGCCGTACGCCTTCGCGTCGCCGAACAGCGAGGCCTTCCACCCGCCGAAGGAGTGGTAGGCCACCGGGACCGGGATCGGCACGTTGATGCCGATCATGCCGACCTGGATCTCGTGCTGGAAGCGGCGCGCCGCCCCGCCGTCGTTCGTGAAGATCGCGGTGCCGTTGCCGAAGGCGCCCGAGTTGATGAGCGCCACGCCCTCCTCGAAGGTCTGCACGCGCACGACCTCGAGCACCGGGCCGAAGATCTCCTCGGTGTAGGCGCGCGAGGTGGTGGGCAGCTGGTCGATGAGCGTCGGCCCGACGAAGAAGCCGTTCTCGTGTCCGTCGACCTGGAAGTCGCGGCCGTCGACCACGATCACGGCGCCGTCCTGCTCGGCGATGTCGATGTAGCCCCGCACCTTGTCGCGGTGCACGTCGGTGATGAGCGGGCCCATGTCGGGCTCGGGCGTGGAGGCGCCGTTGCCGATGCTGAGCTTCGCGATGCGCTCCGTGATCTTCGCGATGAGCTCGTCGGCGACGGGCTCGACGGCCAGCACGACGGAGATCGCCATGCAGCGCTCGCCCGCGGCGCCGTAGCCGGCGTTGATCGCCTGGTCGGCGACGAGGTCGAGATCCGCATCGGGCAGCACGAGCATGTGGTTCTTCGCTCCGCCGAGGGCCTGCACGCGCTTGCCGTGCTTCGAGGCGGTCTCGTAGATGTACTGGGCGATCGGCGTCGAGCCCACGAAGGAGATCGACTGCACGACCGGGTCGGTGAGCAGGCCGTCCACCGCGAGCTTGTCGCCGTTGAGCACGGTGAAGACGCCGTCGGGGAGCCCGGCCTCGCGCCACAGCTCCGCCATCCAGATCGCGGCCGAGGGATCCTTCTCCGAGGGCTTGAGGATGACCGAGTTGCCCGCGGCGATGGCGACGGGGAAGAACCACATCGGCACCATGGCGGGGAAGTTGAAGGGCGAGATGATCCCGACGACGCCGAGGGGCTGCTTGATCGAGTAGACGTCGATGCCGGTCGAGGCGTTCTCGGAGAAGGCGCCCTTGATGAGGTGCGGGAAGCCGGTCGCGAGCTCGACGACCTCCTGGCCGCGGAGGATCTCGCCCATCGCGTCCGAGACGACCTTGCCGTGCTCGGAGGTGATGATCTTCGCGAGCTCGGGCTTGCGCGCATTGAGCAGCTCGCGGAACTTGAAGATGACGGCCTGGCGCTTCGCGATGGAGTACGCGCTCCACCGCTCGAAGCCGCGCTGCGCGGAGGCGATCGCTTCGGCGATCTCGGCCTCGTCGGCGAGGGCGACGTGGGCCTGCACCTCGCCGGTCGCGGGGTTGTAGACCGGGGCGGTGCGGCCGGAGGCGGAGGGGCGGCGGGTGCCATCGATCCAGTGCGGGATCACGGGGAGTTCGGTGCTCATGGGGTCTTCCTTCGGTGTCGGGGCGTGCGGGGGGGGCGGCTCGGGATCAGGCTACGCGAGGTCCCGGTGGACGAGCCCGGCCGCGGTGTCGACCGCGGCGGCGACGTCGCCGTCGTGGGGGTAGAGGAGCGTGCGGCCGACGGTGAGGCCGCGGACTCCGGGGAGCGCGAGCGCCGCTTCCCAGGAGGCGAAGGTCTCGTCGGGATCGCCGCCGTTGTCGCCGCCGAGCAGCAGCGTCGGCATCGTGGTGGCCGCCATGACGCGCTCCATCTCGGGGACGACCGGGAGCTTCATCCAGGTGTAGGCGCTCGAATTGCCGAGACCGGAGGCGATGGCGGTCGAGAGGATGACGGCGTCGGCCGAGAGGTCGTTCACGACCTTCCCGTTCACGCGGCTGCTCATGAAGGGCTCGAGCATGATCGGGAGCCCGGCGGCGGCGGCGGCGTCGACCGCGCGCGCGGTGGCCTCGAGCGTCGGGGCCGTGCCGGCGTCGGCGAGGTCGACGCGGATGAGGGTCTTCGCGAAGTCGAGGCCCTGGCGCGCCATCGCCGCGACGTCGTAGGCCGTGTAGCGGTCGTCGAGCTCGAAGGACGCGCCGCGCAGGCCCCCGCGGTTCATGGAGCCGACGACGATCTTGTCGTCGAGGAGGCCGAGGGCGGCGAGGTCGTCGATGATGTCGGGGGTGCCGAGCACGCCGTCCACGCCGGGGCGGGAGAGTGCGAGCGCCATGCGCTCGAGGAGCTCGTAGCGGTCGGCCATCGCCGTCGCGTCGGAGCCGACGGCGATCGCGCCGCGCGCCGGATGATCGGCGGCGACGATGAAGAGCCTGCCATCGCCGCGGATGACCTCGCGCCGCGAGCGCCCGGCGAGCGCGCGGCCGATGCCGGCGGGATCGGCGGCGCGCAGCTCGCGCAGGCGGTCGAAGTCCAGTGCCATCTCAGGCCTCCTTCGGTGCGGGGATCGCGCCGCCGGCGAGGACCGTCTCGATCTCGGTCGCGTCGGGCATGGCGGTGGAGCATTCGCGGCGGGTCGCGACGATCGCGCCCGCGACGTTCGCGAAGGCGAGGATGCGCTCGAGGCCCCAGCCCTCGAGCAGGCCGTGGCAGAGCGCGCCGCCGAAGGCGTCGCCCGAGCCGAGCCCGTTGATCACGTCGACGAAGTGCGGGGGGACCTCGACGCGCTCGTCGCGCGTCTTGGCGAGCACGCCCTTGGGCCCCTGCTTCACGATCGCGAGTTCGATGCCGCGTTCGAGGAGGGCGTCGGCGGCGCGGTCGGGCTCGGTCTCGCCCACGGCGACCTCGCACTCCTCGCGGTTGCCCACCGCGACGGTGACGTGGTCGAGCGCCCGCGCGACCTCGGCGCCCGCCTCGGCCGGATCGGCCCAGAACATGGGCCGGTAGTCGAGGTCGAGGACCGTGTGGCTGCGGCGCTCGCGCAGGCGCAGCGCCTCGTGGTGCGCGGCCCGGCTCGGCTCCTGGCTGAGGCCCGTGACGGTGAGCCACAGGATCCGCGCGGCCCGGATCGCCTCGGCGTCGAGATCCTCGGGCGCGATCTCGAGGTCGGGCGCCTTCGGCTCGCGGTAGAAGTAGAGCGGGAAGTCGTCGGGCGGGAAGATCTCGCAGAAGGTGACGGGGGTCGCGTAGCGGGGATCGACGCGCACCTCGCGCGGGTCGACGCCGAGCCGCGCGAGCTCGCGGAGCAGGTAGCGGCCGAAGGGGTCGTCGCCGACGCGGGAGACGAGCGCGCTGCCGTGGCCGTACTTCGCGGCGGCCACGGCGACGTTCGCGGCGCTGCCGCCGAGGTACTTGCCGAAGCTCGTGACGTCCTCGAGCCCGACCCCGTCCTGCAGCGGGTACACGTCGACGCCGAGTCGCCCCATCACCAGCACGTCATCAGGACGTCGTTGTTCCGACATTCGCTTCCCGCCTCTCGTCGCGGCAGGCCGGATCGCCTGCGTCGCTGCATTTGTCCTAACAATAGCACGAAGTCCCGCTCACACCAGCCCCGGGGCGGTCGCGCGCCGCGCCGCGCCGCAGCGGAGGATCGATCCGCGCGCGCCCCCGGTTTGGAGGTAATGTTGTCAGCACATACCGACGCAGGAGTCGTGACGCCGTCGTGACGATCCGAGCGCCGTCGAACGCGCAGGAGACCACATGAGCACCGATCCCGTCTGGCCGGAAGAGATGTTCAGCGACCTCGACCGCACCGGTCCGGTCCCGCTGTACTACCAGATCTCCAGCCGGCTCGAGCGCGCGATCCGCGAGGGGGTCATCCCCGCCGGGGCGCGGCTCGAGAACGAGATCGCCATCGGCGAGCGGCTCGGGCTCTCGCGCCCCACGGTCCGCCGGGCCATCCAGGAGCTCGTCGACCAGGGGCTGCTCGTGCGACGGCGCGGGATCGGCACGCAGGTCGTGCAGGCGCGGGTGAGCCGCCCGGTCGAGCTCACGAGCCTCCACGAGGACCTCACCCGGGTCGGGCACCATCCGACGACCGAGGTGCTCTCGGTCGAGCACGTCGCCGCCGACGAGGACGCCGCCGCGCGGCTCCAGGTGCCGGTCGGCACGGTCATCAGCCGGATCCGGCGGGTGCGCAGCGCCGACGGCACGCCGATGGCGATCCTCGAGAACCTCCTGCCGCCGGAGTTCGCCGACATCACGGCGGCGGACCTCGAGAAGCAGGGCCTCTACGAGATGCTGCGGGCCCGCGGGATCACCATCAAGATCGCGAACCAGACGATCGGCGCGCGGCGGACCCACGGCGACGAGCACGAGCTGCTCGACATCGCGAAGGGCAGCCCGCTGCTGACCATGGATCGCGTCGCCTTCGACCACGGCGGCCGCGTGGTCGAGGCCGGGCACCACTGCTACCGCCCCGACCTCTACTCCTTCGAGACGACGCTCGTCTCGCGCTAGGCGGTCGCCCGCGCGCCGGCGATGACCTCGCGGTAGACCGCGAGGAGGCGCTCGGCCGAGGCCGCCCAGCTGCGCCGGAGGGCGTGCTGCCTGGCCGCGGCGCCCATGCGCCCGAGCTCGACGGGGTCGGCGAGCAGCGCCGCGATCGCGTCGGCCCAGAGGCGGGGCTCCTCGGCGGCGTCGGCCGAGGGGATGAGGACGCCCGTGTCCCCGTCGACCACGGCCTCGCGCAGGCCGCCCGCGGCGCGCGCGATCACCGGGATGCCCGACGCCGCCGCCTCGAGCGCGACGAGACCGAAGGTCTCGGAGTGGGAGGGCACCAGCATGAGCGAGGCGCTGCGGATCCGCTCCGCGAGCTCGCGGCGCCGGAGCGCGCCGTCGAAGGCGGTCGTCGCGAGCATGCCGTGGCGCGCGACCGCCTCGTGCAGCGCGCGCACATGCGCGTCGCCGTCCGGGGGCGGTGCGCCGACGATGCGGAGCACCGGGCGGCGATCCGCGGGGATCGCCGCGATCGCGTCGATCACGAGGTCGAAGCCCTTGAGGGGGTGCAGGCGCCCGACGACGATCGCCTCGGGCCGGCCGCCGCGGCTGAACCAGTCGCGCTGCTCGCTGCACTCGTCGGTGACGCAGGGGTGGAAGAGCTCCGTGTCGACGCCGAGCGGGACGACGCGGACGCGCTCGGGATCGCCGGCGAGCCGCTCGAGGACGGTGCGGCGCTCCGCCTCGCTCACGGCGATGATGAGGTCGGCCTCGTGCGCGAGCCGGCGCTCCCCCGCCTGCCGGCCGGGGGACTCGGGGCGCTCGCCGTCGCCGAGCGGGGAGTCGGGGGGCGCGGCGATCGAGTGGTAGCTCTGCACCAGCGGCAGGCGCCGGCGGCGGGCCACCGGCAGCGCGGCGATGCCCGAGAACCAGTGCTCGGCGTGGAGGAGGTCGACGGGATCGCGGTCGAGCGCGACGTCGAGGAGCTCGCCGAACTCCGCCATGACCGCCTCGTGCTCGCCCTTCGCGAGCAGCCTGGCCGGGCCGGCCGCCAGATGCACGACCGTGAGCCCGGAGGCCAGCTGCACGCGCTCGGGCGATTCCTCGTCGCTGCGCCGCGTGAAGATGCGCACCTCGTGCCCCGCGTGGGCGAGCGCCTCCGCCTGCGCGCGCACCACGACGTTCATGCCGCCCGCATCCTTCGTGCCCGGCACGTCGAGCGGCGAGGTGTGCAGCATGACGAAGCCGATGCGCAGCGGAGCGGGGCGGGCGGAATCCATATCCTCGAGCGTATCGCGTGCGCCGTGGCCGGCGGACGACCCCCGCCCCTGGACGCGCACGCCCGGGCGGGCGATACTGGAGCGCATGAGCCTCCGGATCAGCACCGTTCTCGCCCCCGAGGGGCCCGCGACCGCGCTCGAGCTGAGCGCCGATCAGGTGGCGGAGCTCGGCGGGGGCAAGCGCGCCGCCGTGCTCGTGACCATCGGCGGCCGGACGGCCCGGCTGCGGCTCGGCTCGATGGGCGGCCGCTCCCTCATCGGCCTGTCGAAGGCCGCGCGCGCCGAGCTCGGCGTGGAGATCGGCGACGCCGTGGAGGCCGAGATCGCCCTGGACACGGCGGAGCGCGCGGTCGACCTGCCCGCCGAGCTCGCCGCGGCACTGGACGCCGAGCCGCAGCTGCGCCGCGCCTTCGACGCCCTCGCTCCCTCGCACCACAAGGAGCACGCCCGCGCGGTGGCCGAGGCGAAGCGGTCCGAGACGCGGGAGCGGCGGATCGCCGCGGTGCTCGACGCCCTGCGCGGCTGAGTCGCGGACCGCCGCCCGGAAGGATCGCGAAGCATACCCCAGAGGGGTATGCTGGACGCGAAGCGGACAGGAGGCCGAAGAGCGCCATGCACGAACACGACGACGCGACCGGGGCGGCCCCCGGCGGGCCCGGGAACGGTGATCGCGGGACCGGCGGGCCGCGCGCAGGCGACCGCGGCGCCGGCGCGCCGGAGGACTGCGCCCCCGGCCCGGGGTTCAGCACGGGGCACCCGGAGACGCCCGCCCCCGCCGCGACCGCGATGGGAGGGCACGGGCACGGGCACGACCACGGACTTGACGCCCACGGCACGGCGACGGGGCGGCACCGCCGGCGGCTGATCCTCGTCCTCGCGATCACCCTCACGGTCTTCCTCGTCCAGGTCATCGGCGCGGTCGTCTCGAACTCCCTCTCGCTGCTCGCCGACGCCGGGCACATGCTCACCGACGCGACCGGCGTCGCCATCGCCCTCATCGCGAGCCTCATCGCGGGGCTTCCCGCGACCTCGAAGCGCACCTTCGGCTACCTCCGCGTCGAGATCCTCGCCGCGCTCGTGAACGGGATCGTGCTCGGCGTCATCGCCGTCGTCATCTTCGCGCAGGCGATCGCGCGCTTCGGCAGCGAGGTCGAGGTGCAGTCGGGCCCGATGCTCGTCGCGGCGATCATCGGCGCCGCGGCCAACCTCGCCTCGCTGCTCATCCTCCGCTCCGGGCAGCGCGAGAGCCTCAACGTGCGCGGCGCCTACCTCGAAGTGCTCGGCGACCTCCTCGGCTCGGTCCTCGTGATCGCCGCCGGCATCGTGATCCTGCTCACCGGCTGGACCCCCGCCGACCAGATCGCCTCGATCCTCATCGCGGTGCTCATCCTCCCCCGCGCGATCAGCCTGCTGCGCGACGTCGTCGACGTGCTCCTCGAGGCGAGCCCCAAGCACATCGATGTCGACGCCGCCCGCGCCCACATGCTCGCGGTGCCCGGGGTGACGGCCGTGCACGACCTGCACGCGTGGACGATCACCTCGGGGGTGCCGGCGTTCTCCGCGCACGTGACCATCGCCGACGAGGCCTGGGGCGAGCGCGCCTACCACGCCGTTCTCGACGAGCTCCGATCCTGCCTCCGCGAGCACTTCGGCACCGCGCACGTCACGCTGCAGCTGGAGCCGGCGAGCCATCGGAGCGAGGGCGAGCACGTGCATCGATGATGACGCCGCGCGGCAATACCCCTGTTCAGAGGTCAGGCGGTTTGACATAATGGGAGCCGCCTGAGAAATCACCCTGGACACTCCGAGAAAGAGAGCCCTCATGACCGGTACCGTGCGCAATGCGGTAGCTGAAGCACTCGCCACCTTCCTGTTCGTCTTCACGATCATCGCCGCGGTCAACAGCGGCAGCGATCTGACGCCCGTCGCCATCGGTTTCACCCTCATGGTGCTCGTCTACGCGACCGGCCACATCTCGGGGGCGCATCTGAACCCTGCCGTCTCCCTGGGCGCGCTCATCCGCGGCGCGCTCGACGGCGTCGGCTTCATCGCCTACGTCGTCGCGCAGCTCATCGGCGCGGCCCTCGCCGCGCTCGCGAGCATGGCCATCTGGGAGCGCCCCGCAGCGCCCACCGAGATCGAGCTCGCCCCGGCGTTCATCGTCGAGCTCATCGTGACCTTCATCCTCGTCTACGTCGTGCTGAACGTCGCGACCTCGAAGGACAACGACGGCAACTCCTTCTACGGTCTCGCCATCGGCGGCACGGTCACGGCCGGCGCGATCGCCGTCGGCGGCGTCTCGGGCGGCGGCTTCAACCCGGCCGTCGCGTTCGGCCTCTCCATCAGCGGCCAGTTCGACTGGGCGTACATCTGGCTGTACGTGCTCGCCCCGCTCGTCGGCGGCGCGCTCGCGGCCCTCGCCTTCCGCGCGCTGAACACGCACGACCTCGCGAAGGCCGACGCCTAGGACGGCGCAGCAGGAACGGCCGAGGCCCCCGCACCGATCCCGGATCGGTGCGGGGGCCTCGGCCGTTCGCCGTCGTCAGCTCCGCGGCACGACGAGGGCCGAGGGGTGCTCGGGCCCCGTCCAGAGGGTCCACGCACCCGAGTTCCGGAGGTCCTCGTGGAGGATCTGCAGGGGCGGCACGCCGTCCGCGGGCGCCCGCTTCACGAAGTCGCGTCCCTGGACGTCGACGGCGAGGCGCTCGCCGGGGTGGAACACCGTGCCCGAGGCCCAGATCTCGATGTCGAGCCGTACGGGCTCCCCGGGAACGAGCGGCTCCTCGCGGTCGTGGGGGTGGACGGGAACGAGCGCCGTGGACGCCTCAGGGGCGAGCGCCCGGTGGCTGGCGCGCAGCCAGCCGAGCGCCACCGGCCCATCGGCGAACAGCGCGTTGAAGGGGAAGCGGATCTCCTCGCCGTCGGCGCCGAGCTTGCGCACGATCACGAAGACGTCGGCGTCGTCGGCGTCGTCGGCGCTCAGCCAGAGCCGGAGCGCCATCGGCCCGACGATCCGGGTCTCCTCCGAGAACACCCGGGTGAACGTCGCCGTCTCCGCGAGCGGGTCGAGGGTCACGGTCCGCTCCGCGTCGGGCGCGGCGGGGCCGAGACGGCCGCCGGCCGCGTCGAGGTGCCAGACCTCGTGGCGGTCGGGCGGCGGCCAGTCCGCGAGTTCCTCCCAGCGCGACGCGCGGGGATCGCCCGTGTCGCGCACCTCGAGGCGCACCCGGGGCCAGTCCGCGAGGGCGCCCGCGCCGCCGCCGTCGCGGAGGAAGGCGTCGAAGAAGCGCCGCTGGCGCTCGACGCTCTCGGGCGTGTAGAAGTACTCCCACTTCTTCTGCCCGTGGATCTCGAGCCACTTGTGCTCCGAGGCGATCGCCGCGAAGGCGTTCAGGGTGCCGCGCGAATGCAGCCCGTGATCGCTCCAGGACGCGACCACGTAGGCCGGCACGGCGATCTCGGAGAGGTCTCCGTACTTGTCCGCGTAGTAGTCGTCGTCGAGCGGGTGGGCCGCGAGGTTCGCCGCCGTGTCCTCGGTCCGCGAGAGGCCGTACGACACGTTCTGCGAGACCCTCGGGCGGAACCCGGTCTCGGGGATCCCGCCGTGGGTCGCGAACTCCCGGTACCAGTCCGAGAAGCACTCCCAGGGACTGATCGCCCGCAGCGACGGGGGCGCGGCGGCCGCGGCCTGGTACTGCGCTCCCGCGAGGTAGGAGACGCCGAGCATGCCGACGCGGCCGTTCGCCCAGTCCGCGGCGGCGAGCGCCTCGATCGCGTCGTACAGATCCTCGCGCTCCTGCGGCCCGTTGTGCGAGAAATCGCCCTCCGAGTGCCAGAGCCCCCGGGGGTCGGCGAACACCACGGCGTAGCCGTGGGCGGTCCAGTACCGCGGATCGGGGGCCTCGAATCCCGTGAACTCGGACACCCACTCGGGGTCGACGCCCGAGCCCGCGAAGGTGCGGGAGGTCACCCAGTGCTTGCCGTACGGCCCCCAGGCCAGGAGCACCGGGAGTCCCGTCGCCTCCCGGGACGGGCGGTAGACGTCGACGTAGATCCGCACGCCGTCGCGCATGCGCAGCGGCAGGTCGCGTTCCACGACGAGCTCCGGATGCTCGACCAGTTCGTGCCGCAGCGGCGGGGGCGGCGGCTTCCCGACGACCTCGTCCGGATCCACTCCCGGCCGGGTGATGATGCGCTCCTGCATGGCCGCGTCTCCTTCCGTTCCGCTCAGAACTCGACCGCGGGCCGCGCGAGGCCCAGGTGGCCGCGCAGCGTGGTCTCCGCGTACTCGGCGCGGAAGAGCCCGCGCTCCTGCAGCTCGGGGACGAGGCCGTCGCAGATCCGGTCGAAGCCGTCGGGGTTGTAGGGCGAGTTGAGGTTGAAGCCGTCGCAGGCGCGCGACTCGAACCACTCCTGCATGCGATCGGCGATCGTCGCCGCGGTGCCCGCGATCCACTGGTGCCCCGTCGATCGCGCCCGGTCGAAGATGAGCTCGCGGAGCGTCAGCCCCTGCTCGAGCGACTTGCGCCGGTAGATGCCCTGGCGGCTCGAGAGCGTGCCGATCTCGGCGAAGCGCTCGGCCGGGATCGCCTCGTCGAGCTCGAGGTCGGCGAGGTCGACCCCGAGGTCGCCGGCGATCTGCACGCGCCCCTGTTCGACGTCGAGGAAGGAGCTGAGCTCGGCGGCGATCTCGTCGGCCTCGCGCTGGGTGTCCGCGACGACCGGCACGATCCCCGGGATGATCTTCACGTGCTCGGGATCGCGCCCGGCCTCCGCGATCATCCGCTTGCTGCGCGCGTAGAACTCGACCGCCTGCGCGTGGTCCGGCTGCGCGGTGTAGATGGCGTCGGCCACCGAGGTTCCGAGCGCCATCCCCGGCCCCGAGGATCCGGCCTGCACGAGCACCGGGCGGCCCTGCGGCGAGCGCGGGATGTTGATCGGCCCCTCGACGTCGAAGTACTCGCCGGCGAAGTCGATCCGGCGCAGTTTCGCCGTATCCAGCCAGCGCCCGCCCTCCCGGTCGACGACCACCGCGTCGTCCGACCAGCTGTCCCAGAGCGCCTCCACCACGGCCACGAACTCGGCGGCCCGCCGGTAGCGCTCCGCCGGCTCGGGCGCGCTCGGGACGCCGAAGTTGCGGAAGCCGTCGGCCGAGGTGACGATGTTCCACCCGGCGCGTCCGCCGGAGAGATGGTCGAGCGAGGCGAGCTGCCGCGCCGTGTTATACGGCTCCGTAAGGGAGGTGGACATCGTGCCGATGAGGCCGATGCGCGAGGTGCATGCGGCCAGCGCGGAGAGCGTGGTCATCGGCTCGTAGAAGCCGTTCATCATGGTGTCCCCCCGCATGGTGGGGGTCGCGTGCACGACGTCGCCGAAGAACAGCGCGTCGAGCTTCGCCTGCTCGGCCTTGCGCGCGATGTCGGCGAGGAAGGCGAGGCCGGGCACCTCCTCGGCGCGGCTCCCGGGACGGCGCCAGCTGTTGCGGTGGTATCCGAGGGGCATGACGAAGGTCGTCAGCGCCATCTGCCTGGGTGCGGTCATGGGGGTCTCCTCCGGGTTCAGGAACGGACGCGCTGCGGGGCGCGGGGCCGCCGGGTCGCGATGGTCACGGTGTCGGTCTTCGCGGGCGCGGCCGGCGCAGCGGCCTCGCGGGGCACGCGCGCGGCCCGCGCGACGAGCAGGCGGATGAGCTGCGCGAGCCCGTAGAGGACGGCGAAGCCGATGATGAGCAGGACGAACGCCGCCGCGGCGACCGGAGCCTTGCCCTCGGTGTAGAGCTTGTAGACCTCCACGGACAGGAACGTGGACTCCGGCCCGGCGAGCAGCAGCGGCGACGAGAGGGTGCCGCAGATGATCACGAAGCTCAGCACCCACCCGCTGATGAAGCTCGGCAGGATCAGCCGGGCGACGATGAGGAGCAGGGCCCGGCTCTTCGAGGCGCCGCTCATCCAGGCGGCCTCCTCGAGCGAGCGCGGGATCTGCACCATGGCGCCGCTCGTCGCGCGGCTCGCGATGGGGATCGTCGTGATGAACAGCGCGAACATCAGGATGACCGGCGTCCGGTAGAACTGGTGCAGGGCGGGGACCGCGAGGAAGAGCCAGAGGACCCCGAGCGCGAGCACGAGGCCGGGCATCGCGAGGCCGATCCATTGGCTGAACTCGATGATCCGCGCCAGGGGGCCGGCGCGGAAGCGTGCGGCCCAGGTGAGGAGCATCGCCGCGAAGACGGCGAGGAGCCCGCCGACCGCGGCGACGACCGCGGTGTTGCCGTAGGCCTCGAGCATCTTCTGGTCCTCGAGGATGCCGACGAAGTGCTGCAGGGAGAAGTTGCCCGTCGCACCGAGGAAGGGCGAGAGCGACACCGTGACGAGCTGGATCGTCGGGAGGATGGTCGCGAGCAGCGCGTAGACCACGATGCAGCCCGAGAAGACCCACTTCCACGGTCCGGCGTCCCGGAGGAGCCCGCGCGCCTCCTTGCCGCCGACGGTCGTGAAGGAGCGCTTGCCCAGCACCTTGATCTGCAGCAGGACGAGCAGGAAGAGCACGACCATGAGCATGATGGACACGGTGCTCGCCTCGGCGAATTGCGGCCCCGTCGACTGCGACAGGTACGCGTAGATCTCGGTCGGCACGACGTAGATGCCCGCGGGGACGCCGAGGATCTGCGCGACGTCGAAGGTCTCGAGGAAGAGGATGAAGGCGAGGATCATGACGCCGGAGATCGCCGGGAGCATGACGGGGAGCTGGATGCTGAAGAAGGCGCGCACGGGGCTCGCCCCGCTCATCCGCGCCGCCTCGTCGAGCGAGTGGTCCATCGCCATGAACGGCCCGAGCAGCAGGAAGAACTGGAGCGCGATGAGGCGGAGCGCCGAGGCGAAGACCACGCCCCACCACGACTCCATGTTGAGCACGCGCCCGTCCTCGCCGAAGAGCATCGCGAGCCCGGAGTTCAGCAGGCCGATGCGCGGGTTGCCGAGCAGGCCCCAGGAGATCGCGAAGAAGAGCCCGGGAGTCGCGACCACGATGCCCATGATGACCGGGATCGCGCGCCGCAGCGGCGTCCGCGTGCGGGTGTAGATCGTCGCGAACAGCGCGGCGGCGAGCGTCGAGATCACGACGGTCGCGATGCCCATGCCGACCGTCGTCGTCATCACCTCCCAGGTGCGCTCCTTGCCGAGGACGCGGAGGACCGGGGCGACGGTCCAGTCCGAATCGCCGAAGGCGGAGGTGCGGAACGCGCCCTGGACCACCATGACGGCGGGGGCGATGAAGCAGACGAGCGAGACGACGACCGCGCTCAGCTGGGGGTTGCGCAGACCGCCGCGCAGGCGGTTGAGCGTGCGCGTGCGCGTGGCGTTCATGGCCGTCCGTAGCCTCCGCCGATGACCGCCTGCTCCCGGCCCGCGGCGGCGATGTCCGCATCGCTGTCGGGCGCGTGCACGCGGAACCAGAGCTTCGAGATCTTCCAGACCCCGTCGATCCGCGCGTAGTCGACCACGTACTTGCCCTCGGACCACGGCCCCCACACCCGCATGACGCCGAGGCCGGTCTTGAAGTCGGCCTGGAAGCGGTGCCAGGTCCAGACGCCGTGCGCGCGGTCGCCGTCGACGACGATGTTCGGCGACGACAGGATGTAGCCGTCGCGCGAGTGCACGACGGGGAGCAGCTCCTCGTCGAACATCCCCTGGATCGCATCGCGCCCGCTGTGGACGCCGTGATTGCGGATGTCGCAGATCGCGTCGTCGGCGTACGCCTCGGCGACGCCGCTCCAGTTGCGATCCGCGAGATCGCGCACGTAGGTGTTGTGGAGCTCCGTGATCTGCTGCACGGATTCGAGGCGGTCGAGGCGCGTCAGCAGCTCGGCGATGGTCGGCTCGGGGGCGGTGGGGGTCATGGGTCCTCCTTCGGGACGCGGTGCCGGCGTCCGGGGCCGGCACCGCGCGCGGATCTGGCTACTCGGCGAACGTCGACTGGTAGAGGGGCGTGTACTCCTCGATCGCCGGCCGCAGCTCCGACTGGGCCTTCAGCGGCAGGATCCCCGCGTCCTGGAGCGCCGGCCAGCCGTGGGGCGACTCGAGCGAGGGGTCCTGGTTGGTCGGGAAGTTGCCGATCGCCATGGCCTGCTGCTGCCCGTCGAGCGTGTGGAGGTAGTTGAGGAACAGCTTCGCCGCGTCCGGGGACGGCGCACCGGCGGTGAGCATCCACTTCTCGGTGGAGACGACGTTGTCCTCGGGGAGGAAGAAGGACTCCACGGGGGCGCCGCTCTCGGCGGCGTTGAGGATGGAGGTCGTCGCCGCGAGCGGCTGCACCGGGAACTCCCCGGCGCTGATCCCCTGCAGTGCGAGCTGATCGGTCGCGACGGCCTTGGCGTTGCCGGCGATGGCCGCGAGCTCGGACTCGTCGATGACTCCCGAGAAGAGGAGCTGGGTCAGGACGGTCTGGGTGCCGCCCGGGGTGGAGGGGTTCATGAAGGTGAGCTTGCCCGCCCACTCCGGATCGGCGAGCTCGGCCCAGGACTGCGGCAGCTCGTCGGCGTCGATGAGCTCCGTGTTGTAGGAGAAGTTGAACATCAGCGCCCAGGGCGAGTAGTAGTTGTGCTCCTCGTCCGTGAGCTGGGCGGGGTCGACGAGTCCGTCGAGCGCGGGGTTGTCGCTGTAGGTGAGCACCTCGTAGGGCTCCGCGAACCCCTGCTCGACGTAGCGGTCGCCGTTCGGGTTGGAGAGCACGGAGACGAGGTGCTTCCCCGTCTCGCGCTCGGCCTCGAGGGTCGAGGTCAGCTCGGCGCCCACGTAGGAGCCGGTGCTGATGCTGAGGCCGGGGAACCGCTCCTCGAAGGCCTCGTAGAGCGGGACGAACTCGTCGTGGTGGCCCGCGTAGATCATCACCTCCGTGTCGCCCGACTCGATCGCGGCGTCGTACAGCGCGACGAGCTGCTCCTCGATCTCGGCGGAGAGACCGAGTCCCTCCAGGTCGGCGCCGTCTGCGGAGGCGGTCTGCGCGGAGCATCCCGCCAGTGCCAGCATGCCGATGGCCACTACCGCTGCGCCGCGCGCAAGCGAACGTTTCTTCAACACCATTGTTGGGTTCCGTTCCGTATCTCCGGTGGACGCGGCCGCGGCCGCGCGCCGCGCTCGCCGATCGCGAGGGGCTGTTGCCCGATCGTAGACAAGCATGAACAAGTTAGTCAACTACTAAAACTGTTTACGCGAGGGATGTCCCGTCAAGATCCCGTATTTTCAGGCAATACACGCAGTCGGTCGAGAAAAACAAGTTCACTGCTTTACCAAATCGTGCATCACTGTTAGAGTCGGGCCACCCGGAACGTGCGCAGAGCGGCGCACCGATGCGTGAAGGAGCCAGTGCAGATGTGGGATGTCATCGTCGTCGGCGGCGGCTCGGCCGGAGCCGTCGTCGCGGCCGGCCTCAGCGCCGATCCGGACCGCCGCGTCCTCGTCCTGGAGGCCGGGCCCGACTACCGCGCCGCGGACACGCCCGCCGAGTTCCGCGATCGCACCCGCGGCCTCGGCATGCAGCTCGCGAGCCCGCCCACCCTGCGCAGCCCGGAGTTCTACCACACCGGGGTGACCGCACGCCGCGGCGACGGGCACGAGGCGTTCTCCTACCGGCGCGGCCGGGGGCTCGGCGGCAGCTCCACGGTCAACGGCCTCTACGCGATCCGCGGCGTGCCCGCGGACTTCGCCCACTGGGAGACGAGCGGGGCCGCGGGCTGGGGCCCCGCCGAGATGCTCGAGAGCGCCATCGCGATCGAGGACGATCACGACTTCCCCGCGTCGCCGGTGCACGGCACGGACGGCCCGTTCCCCGTCTACCGCGAACCGGAGTCCGGCTGGGGCGGCATCGACCGCGCGCTGCGGGAGGCGGCGCTCGACGCCGGATACGCCTGGGCGCCCGACCACAACGACCCCGCGAGCACGGGGGTGTCCCCGTTCGCGATGCACATCAGGGACGGGCTGCGCGTCTCGACCAACCACGCCTGGATCGAGCCGGCGCGCGGGCGGGCGAACCTGGAGATCCGCGGCGGCGTGCAGGTCGACCGCGTCGAGTTCGCCTCGGGGCGCGCGAGCGGCGTCCGCGACGCCGAGGGCAACGTCTATCGCCTGAGCGCCCGGGGAGAGGTCGTGCTCTGCGCGGGCGCGGCCCACAGCCCCGCGATGCTCTGGCGTTCCGGGATCGGCCCGCGGGCCGAGCTCGCGAAGCTCGGCATCGACGCGGTGGCCGATCTGCCCGTCGGGATCGGCGCGCAGGATCACGCGGTCGTGTTCGCCGAGATCTCGGTCCCCGAGCGCGAGCAGACCTCCGTCGGCAATCGCCCGACGAACGTGATCGTGCGCTACTCCTCGGGGCTCGCGGACGGTCGGGAGAACGACATGATGCTCCTCGCGACGAACCACAACTACTGGTTCGGCCAGCCCACGGCGGGCGTCGCCGTCTCCCTCGAGCAGCCGCACTCCACCGGGCGGATGAGCCTCGCGAGCGCCGACCCGCGCGCCGACCCGCACTTCGAGCTGCGCATGCTCTCCGACGAGCGGGACCTCGAGCGGATCCGGGACGGTCTCGTCCGCGCCCGCGGGCTCCTCGAGCACGACGCCTTCGTCTCCCGACGCACCGGCGGCGTCTCCGCGCCCCGCGACGACGCCGAGCTGCGCGCCACCGTGAAGGACACGATGCACCTCACCTCGACCGCGCGCATGGGCGCCGCGGGCGATCCGAGCGCCGTGGTCGATCCCGACTGCCGGGTGCAGGGCGTCGAGGGCCTGCGCGTGGTCGACGCCTCCATCATGCCGACCGTGGCCTCCGCGAACACGCTGCTCACCGTGCTGGCGCTGGCCGATCGATTCCTGCGCCGCGCCCCCGGGCTCGGTCTGTAGAAAGGGACACCGCATGCACGACGAATCCGCCGCCGGCCGCTGGTACGCGCGGCTCGGCGCCCTCCTCGCCGAGCACGGCCTCGACGCGATCCCGCCGGGTCGCCCCGCGGGGCGCGTCACCGTGCCCTGGCGCACGGAGTGGGGCTTCGACCACGCCGTCGCGACGCCCGCGGAGGCCGACGCGGCCGTCGCGGCGGCGCACGCGGCCTTCGGCGCCTGGCGGCGCGACGAGGCGGCGCGACGCGCGGCGCTCGTCGCGGCGGCCGAGGTGCTCGAGCGGCACGCCGAGGACTTCCTGCACCTCATCTGCTTCGAGAACGGCAAGCTCCGGTCCGCGGCGGACATGGAGGTGCGGGCCTCGGTCGCGGCCCTCCGCCACTTCGCCGAGCTCGAGATCCCCGCCCAGACGCTCCGCGACGACGCGCACGGCGAGCTCAGGCTCGTCCGGGAGCCGCTCGGGGTGGTCGTCGCCATCACGCCGGCGAACATGCCGCTGCTCATGCTCGTGAACAAGCTCGCCGTGGCCGTGCTCCTCGGCAACACCGTCGTGTCGAAGCCCTCCCCCGAGACCCCGCTCACCGCGCTCCTGCTCGAGCGCGTGCTCGCCCCGGTGCTCCCCGTCGGCGTCTTCCGGGTCGTCGCGGGCGATGCCGCGATCGGCCGCCGCCTCGTGGAGCACCCGCGCACCGCGCTCATCACGCTGACCGGGTCGCGCGCCGCGGGCAAGGCCGTCATGGCCGCCGCCGCGGGCGCGCTGAAGCGCGTCCAGCTCGAGCTCGGCGGCAACGATCCCGCGATCGTGCTCCCCGACGCCGACGTCGCCGAGATCGCCCCGCAGATCTTCCGCTCGGCCTTCGCCTCGAGCGGGCAGGCCTGCGTCGCGACGAAGCGGGTCTACGCGCCGGAAGGCCTCGCTGCGCCGCTCGCGGCGGCGCTCGCGGACCTCGCGACGGCCGCGCGCGTCGGCACGCCGTTCGACGACGACGCGACGCACCCCGCGCTCACCGCCCCCGCGCAGTACGAGCGGGTGCGCGCCCTGATCGCCGAGGCGGACGCCGGGACGGGCGAGCTCGTCGCCGGCGCGGCGGCCGCGGCCCCGGGATCGGGCCAGTTCATCCCCCCGACGCTCGTCATCGGCGCCGCGGAGGGCACGGCGCTCGTCGACGACGAGCAGTTCGGGCCGATCCTCCCGCTCGTCGCCTACGACGACCTCGACGCCGTGGTCGACCGGGTCAACGACGGCCCCTTCGGGCTCGGGGCCACCGTGTGGGGCTCGGACGCGGCGCGGGCACGGGCGGTCGCCGAACGGCTGGACGTCGGCATGGCGTGGGTGAACCGCACGCCCATGCCCGACCCCGCCGTCCCCTTCGGCGGCATGCGGGAGAGCGGCATCGGCCGGGAGGGCGGGGCCGCGGGCCTCGACGCCTTCTGCGAGCTCAAGACCATCGGAACGGCGAGGTAGGACATGGCAGACCAGCAGCACAGCGGACGCGACGGGTTCCTCGACTTCGTCGCGGAGGCCGAGGAGCGCGCCCGCACGGAGTTCGGCCCGCTCGGGGCGGGGCCGGCGGGGGCGATCGGCCTGCTCATCCGCCGCGTCACGAAGCTCATGTCCGTGGAGGCCGAGCACGAGCTGCAGCTCGACGGTCTCACCTGGGCCAGCTTCCGCGTCTGCTTCGATCTCTGGGTGGGCGGGCCGCAGGAGCCGCACCGCATCGCGGCGCGCACCTCGATGAGCCGCGCCGCGGTCTCCGGCGCCTACAAGTCGCTCGTCGCGAGCGGCTACGCGACCACCGCTGACTCGCCGACGGACCAGCGCTCCATCGTCATCTCGCTCACCGACTCGGGCGCCGAGCTCACCGCGGGCATCTACCGCAGGCACCTCGAGATCACCGAGGGCTGGCTCTCCCCGCTGTCGACCCCCGAGCAGCAGATCCTCCTCGGCCTCCTCGGCAAGGTCATGACGAGCCCCCGCGGCAGCGCCTTCGGCCCCGGCCGCGCCGTGAACACCTGAACCCGCATCCGCCATCCCAGAGAAAGCAGTCAGCATGCCGCAGCACGCGCATCCGGTCGACGACGCCCGGATCACCGTCGACGAATCCGTCTTCCGCAACGTGGCCGGGCACTTCGCCTCCGGCGTCACCGTCATCACCACCGACGACGGCGAGCGCCGGTACGGCACGACCGCCTCCGCCGTGTCCTCGCTGTCCATGGACCCCCCAATGATGCTCGTGTGCCTCAACCGCTCGAGCACGACGCACGACGCCGTCGCCCGCTCCGGCCGCTTCGCGATCAGCATCCTGTCGGTGGAGCAGGATCTCCTCGCCAGGCACTTCGGCCGCAAGGGCGAGGACAAGTTCGCCGACGTCCCCTGGAGCGCGGGCCCCCACGGCCTGCCCCTGCTCGACGGCGCGCTCGCGACCGTGGAGTGCACCGTCGCGGAGACCGCCGTCGGCGGCACCCACACCGTCTTCCTCGGCACCGTCGTGAGCGCGGAGGCCCGGCCGGGCGAGCCGCTCGCCTACTACCGCGGCCGTTTCGGCGCGCTCGAGCAGTCGACGGAGGCCGCCGTCTACGCGGGCGTGCGCTCCTGGGTGCTCACCCGCCGCACCCCGCTCGGCAGCGCCCTCGAGGTGGCCGGGCTCGCCGCCGAGCTCGAGGCCGACTCGGCCTACGTCTACAACGCGCTCGTCCGGCTCGTCACCGAGAACCTCGTCGAACGAACGGTGGACGGGGGCTTCGCGCCGACGCCCGTCACCGAGGCGCTCGTGCGGAATCTCTACGGGGCGCGGGCCACGATCGAGACGGGGGTGGTCGACCAGTACCTCGCCCGCGCCTCCGATGAGGAGCTCGCCGCGATCGCAGAGCGGGCCGCGGCGCTCGCGACCGCGCCGACGAGCACCTCGGCCGAGCTCGACGCCTTCCTCGAGGCGAATCTCGAGTTCCACTGCACCATCGTCGGCCTCGCCGGGTCCCGGCAGCTCGTGCAGCACTTCCGGCAGCTCAGCATCGCCACGGTCTGGCGCGAGAGCTACCGCTCGCGGATGTGGCAGGACCGGGAGGGGCATCCCTTCATCCCGCGGATCGCCGAGGCGCTCGTCTCGCGGGACACCCCCGCGGCGCTGGAGCTCATCCGACGGCAGGTCGACTTCGTCACGGCGACGGCCATCCGCATGATCACCGAACAGGGCGGCGCGCTCTAGCGCGGCCGCGAGCAGAGAGGAATCCCGGCATGGGCGGCATCGCGATCGAGGGTCTCGCGAAGACCTTCAACTCCACCCGCGTTCTCCATTCGATCGACCTGCGCATCGAGCGGGGGGAGTTCATCACCCTGCTCGGTCCGAGCGGCTGCGGCAAGACGACGACGCTGCGCTGCGTCGCGGGTCTGGAGACGCCGAGCGCGGGCAGGATCCGCATCGGCGAGGACACCGTCGTCGACAGCGAGCTCGCCGACTTCACTCCCCCGCACCGTCGCCGGGTCGGCATGGTGTTCCAGAGCTACGCGATCTGGCCGCACATGTCGGCGCGCGCGAACGTCGAGTTCCCGCTGCGGCGGCGCAAGCAGGGCTCGCGCGCGGAGCAGCGGGCGATCGCGGCGCGCGCCCTCGAGTCGGTCGGCATGAGCGCGTACGCGGAGCGGTACCCCCACGAGCTCTCCGGCGGGCAGCAGCAGCGGATCGCGCTCGCGCGCGGCCTGGTCGCCGCGGGCGAGGTGATGCTCTACGACGAGCCGCTGTCGAACCTCGACGCCAAGCTCCGCGTGGCCATGCGCGACGAGGTCAGGCGGCTCCACGACGAGTTCGGGCACACCTCGATCTACGTGACCCACGATCAGGAGGAGGCGCTCGCCATCTCCGACCGGATCGTGATCATGAACGCCGGTCGGATCGAGCAGTCGGGCACCCCGCAGGAGATCTTCGACGCGCCCACGACGCGCTACGTCGCCGACTTCATCGGCTTCGAGAACATCCTCACCGTGGAGGAGGCGTCCGGCGGGATCGCGGTGGCCGGCGGCATCCGCTTCTCGGGCCTCCCGGACGCCCGTCCGGGCGACGCCCTCGCCTTCCGCAGCGGGGCGGTGTCCCCGGGCGCGCACGACGACGCCGCGGCGACCTTCGACGCCCCGGTCGCCCGCGAGGTGTATCTCGGCGAGGACGTCGTGCTGCATCTCGAGGTCGCCGGCGGCCCGGGCGTCGTCGCCCGGATCCCGGCCCAGCGCCGCGCGCAGGGCCTGCCCGAGCGGTTCCACGTCGACGCGGCCGACATCGCCGTGCTCACGGCGTAGGCCGATCGGAGCCGGCTGCCGGTCAGTACACGAGCACGGGCTTGATGGTCTCGCCCGACTCCGAATCCGCGAAGGCCCGGTTGATCTCCGCGAAGGGGTAGCGCTTCACGAGACGGTCGAACGGGAACAGTCCGCGCTCGTGGAGCGCGATGAGCTTCGGGATGAACTCCCGCGGCACCGCATCGCCCTCGACCACCATCGAGATGCTGATCCCGCTGGTGAGCAGCGTGCCGATGTCGAACGGCGCCTCGGTGCCGAGCTTCGCGGCGCCCACGAGCACGCCGTGGCCGCGGAGCGCGAGCGACTTCGTCATCTGCGCGAACACCTGCGGCACGCCCGTGGTGTCGAGCGCGTACTGCACGCCGCGGCCCCCGGTGATCTCCCGGATCGCCTCGACCGGATCGACCTCCCGCGAGTCGACGACGTGGGTCGCGCCGAGCTCCTTCGCGAACTCGAGTCGGGAGGGGACGATGTCGACCATGATGATCGTCGTCGCCCCGGAGGCGACGGCGGCGAGCATCCCTGCGAGGCCGACGGCCCCCGTGCCGAACACCGCGATGGACTCCCCCGCCCCCGGGCGCAGCACGTTGAGCACGGAGCCCGAGCCCGTCATGATGCCGCAGCCGAGCGGGCCGAGCAGTTCGAGCGGCGCGTCGTCGGCCACCTTCACCGCGTTGCGCGCTCGCACGTTCGTCACGGACGCGAAGGAGGACTGGCCGAAGAAGTTCGAGGAGATCGGACTGCCGTGCTCGGAGAACATCCGGGCGCCGTCCGGCCGGCTGCCGCCGAAGTTGAGCGGGGAGAAGTCGACGCAGTACTGCGGGTGACCGGCGATGCAGTGCTCGCAGACCCCGCAGGACGCCGGGGCGAGCACGACCTTGTCGCCGACGGCGAGGTCGGTCACATCGGCGCCGACGGCCTCGACGACGCCGGATCCCTCGTGGCCGAGCACGGCGGGCAGCGGCACCGGATACCACTGATCGCGCACGATCGCGTCGGTGTGGCACACGCCGCTCGCGACGAGGCGCACCGTCACCTCGTCGGGGCGGGGCTCGTCGAGCTCCAGCTCGCGGATCTCGAGGTCGGTCTGGGGTGCGGTCGCGACCGCCGCCTGGATCTTCACGGATGGCCCTCCTTCTCCGCCGGTGGGCGGCGTCGACCCCCGTCGCCCGGCGGCGCGGAGCGGTCCTCCGGGCCGGGCGCCGAGGCGTTCATCACTGCCCTCCCACCCTACGCCCGCACGATCCGGCGGCGCCAGGCCGCCCGCGGGCGGCCCGGGCGATCAGTCGAGCAGGAGCGCCGGCTCCTCGAGCACGGAGGCCACGTCCGCCACGAAGCGGGAGATGACGTCGCCGTCGACGATGCGGTGGTCGAAGGAGCCGCCCACGGTCGTCACCATGCGCGGGCGCACCTCGCCGTCCACGACCCAGGGCTTCTCGCGGATCGTGCCCATCGCCATGATCGCGCACTCCCCCGGGTTGAGGATCGGCGTGCCGAAGTCCATGCCGAAGACGCCGATGTTCGAGATGGTGACGGTGCCGCCCGACATCTCCGCCGGCTGCGTGCGGCCGTCGCGCGCGGTGATGGTGAGCTGCTCGATGGCCCCCGCGAGCTCGAGCAGGCTGAGCTCCTGCGCGTCCTTGATGTTCGGCACGACGAGCCCGCGCGGGGTCGCCGCCGCGATCCCGAGGTTCACGAAGTGGTGCCGGATGATCTCGGTCTCGGTGAAGGTCGAGTTCACCTCGGGGTTGCGCCGGATCGCCCACAGCATCGCCTTCGCGAAGATGAGCAGCGGCGACACCTTCACCCCGGCGAAGTCGGTGGAGGCCTTGAGACGCTTCACGAACTCCATGGTGCGGGTGGCGTCGACGTCGGTGAAGACGCTCACGTGCGGCGCCTCGAAGGCGCTCTCGACCATGGCCTTCGCCGTCAGCTTCCGGATGCCCTTGAGCGGGATCCGTTCCTCGCGCGCGGCCGAGGGCTCGGGGGTCGAGAGATTGCGGAAGAGACTCGCCTGCGAGGCCTGACGCACCACGTCGTCGCGGAGCACCTCGCCCGCGATGCCCGTGCCCGCCACCTGCGCGAGATCGACGCCGAGGTCCTTCGCGAGCTTGCGGATCGGGGGCTTCGCGAGGATCGGCGCGGCCTCGGCCACCGGGATCGCCGCGTGGCCGGGCACGGCCAGCAGCGGCTCGCCCCCGCGACGGCGGCGGGAGGCCGCGGAGCCGCCGGTGCCGTAGCCGACGAGCACGGCGCCGCCCGGCTCCTCCGCGGCGGACGGTCCCGGCTCCTCGTGCTCGACGCTCGCCGTCGCATCGGTCACGGCGTCGCGCGTCTCCGCGGTGTCCCGGGGAGGCGCCGCAGCGCGATTCCCGGACGTCTCGGGGGCGTCGTCGCCCACGACCTCGACTCGGAGGATCGCCTCCCCGACGGGAACGGTCGCGCCGACCTCGGCGAGCAGCTCGGTCACGGTGCCGACGAAGGGCGACGGGAGCTCGACGAGCGACTTCGCCGTCTCGATCTCGCAGATCACCTGGTTGAGCGCCACGGCGTCGCCCGGAGCGACCTGCCACGACACGATCTCGGCCTCGGTCAGCCCCTCGCCGACGTCGGGGAGGGGGAAGGTCATCTCGCTCATCGGGGGCTCCTGGGGTTCGGTGGCGATTCGGGCGCGGACGGGCGGCCCGGTCAGTAGTGCATCGTGCGGTCGACCGCCTCGAGCACGCGGTCGGCGTCGGGCAGGAAGAGCGGCTCGATGGCCGCGGCGGGGAACGGGACGTCGTAGCCCGAGACGCGCAGCACGGGTGCCTGCAGGGAGTAGAAGGCCCGCTCGGCGACCGTCGCCGCGATCTCGCTGCCGACGCTCGCGTTCCCCGAGGCCTCCTGGGCGACGACGAGACGGCCGGTCTTGCGGACCGAGGCGAGCAGGGGCTCGTAGTCGATGGGCGAGACGGTGCGCAGATCGACGACCTCGAGGCTCGTGCCCTCGGCCGCGGCGATCTCGGCCGCCTGCAGCAGCGTGGTCACCATCGCGCCGAAGCCGACGACCGTGCAGTCCGTGCCGGTCCGCGCGATGCGCGAGCGGTGCAGCTCGGCGGACGGGGCCGCGGGGTCGACCTCGCCCTTGTGCCAGTACTTGGCCTTCGGCTCGAAGAACAGCACGGGATCGTCGGAGGCGATCGCCTGCTGGATCATCCAGTACGCGTCGTTCGCGGTGGACGGCGCGACGACGCGGAGCCCCGGGGTGTGGGCGAAGTACGCCTCCGGGCTCTCCTCGTGGTGCTCGATCGAGTTGATGTGGCCGCCGTAGGGCACGCGGATGACGACGGGCATCGACACCTGACCGTCGTGCCTCGCGCGGATCCTCGCGAGCTGCGTCACGATCTGGTTGAAGGCGGGGAAGATGAAGCCGTCGAACTGGATCTCGACGACGGGCCGGTAGCCGCGCAGCGCGAGACCGATCGCGCTGCCGACGATGCCGGCCTCGGCGAGCGGCGTGTCGAGGACGCGGGCCGAGCCGAACTCCGCCTGCAGGCGGTCCGTGACACGGAAGACGCCGCCGAGGGGTCCGATGTCCTCGCCCATGAGCAGGACGCGATCGTCCTGCGCCATCGCCGCGCGCAGGCCCTCGTTGATCGCCTTCGCGATCGGGAGGGACGTGCGCTCTGCGAGGGTGGCGATGCCGCTCATGCCGCGCCCCCCTCGAACGACGACTCGTAGCGCGCGAACCACTCCCGCTGCTCGTCGATGCGGGGGTGCGGCTCGGCGTACACGTGCGCGAACATCGAGTCGCCCTCGGGCGCCGGCAGGGCGAGGATCTCGTCGCGCACCGCCTTCGCCTCGCGATCCGCGGTCTCGGCGGTGGCCGCGAAGAACGCGTCCTCGACGCCCTGCGCCCGCAGGTAGGCCTCGAGCCGGGCGATGGGGTCGCGCCGCTGCCACTCCTCGAGCTCCCCCTCGGGCCGGTAGCGCGTCGGGTCGTCGGCCGTGGTGTGCGCGCCGATCCGGTAGGTCAGCGCCTCGATGTAGCCGGGCCCCCCGCCCTCGCGGGCGAGGCGCAGGAAGCGGCGCGCGACCGCGTAGGCCGCGAGCGGGTCGTTGCCGTCGATCTGCACGGCGCGCAGGCCGAATCCCAGCGCCCGCCGGTACAGCGGGGTGCGCGACTGCCTGGCCACCGGCACGGAGATCGCCCAGCCGTTGTTCTGCACGACGAACACCTCGGGGTCTGGTAGCTCGCGGCGAAGATCATCGCCTCGTTGGGATCCCCCTGGCTCGACGTGCCGTCGCCGTAGAAGACCATCGTCGCCTCGCCGGTCGCGACGCCCGCCTCGCCGGCGTCGAGCGCGGTGTCGCCCGCGCGACGCTTCGCGTCGAGCACCTGGCCGAGCGCGTGTCCGGTGGCGTGCTGGGTCTGCGAGCCGAGCACGAGGGTGTAGAGGTGCACGTTGCCGTTCGCCGGATCGGTGATGTCCCAGCCGCCGTGGGTGACGCCGCGGAACTGCGCCGCGACGTCGAGGAGGCGCACCCCGCGGATCCGGGCGACGGCGTGCTCGCGATAGGCGGGGAAGACGTGGTCCTGGGGTTCGGTCGCGCGGGCGACGCCGACCTGGCAGCCCTCCTGGCCGACGCTCGGCACCCACAGCGCGAGCTGCCCCTGCCGCTGGAGGTGGGTGCACTCGGTGTCGAAGGCGCGGGTGACGACCATGTCGGCGTACCACTGCTGGAACGTCTCGACGCCGACGCCCTCGAGCTCCGCGGCGTACTCGGCCGCGGTTCCCGAGGGGGCGTAGGCGCCCGTCTCGTCGAGGAAGCGGATCGGCTCGGGGTCGCCGCCGTGCAGCTGATCCGCCGCGCCGGATGCGCGCATCGTGCTCTGTTCACTCATCCCGACCCAGTGTAATGAGCCACCATCGCCGGGTGCGGATATACCGCCGCGCGCCGAAGCCCGCCGCGTATGACGCGAACGGGGGTCATGCGGCGAGATCATCCCCGCTCGCGTCATTCCCGCGCCATCGCCGACCGGGGACGGGCGGGCGGGGACGGGCGAACGGGAACCGCCGGGCGGGCGGCCTTCGAGCCGAGCGCCGGGCGCGCTCAGCCGAGGAACCGGCGCACGATGTCGAGCACCTCGGGCAGGCTCTCCGCCTCGCCGACCGAGATCCGCACCCCGTGCCCCGCGAACGGGCGCACGAGGGTCCCGGCCCCGGCGAAGGCGGCGGCGAGCGTCTGCGCGTCGGCGACGCCCCCCTCGCCCTCGGGGATCCAGACGAAGTTGCCCTGCGCCTCGGGGATCGCGAGCCCGAGCTCCCGGAGGCCCGCGACGAGCGCGTCGCGTCGCTCCACGATGACCGCGACGCGGGCCTCGAGCTCCCCGCGGGCCGCGGGCTCGAGCGAAGCGCGGGCCGCCGCCTCCGCGATCCCCGTGACGGAGAGCGGGATCGCGATGCTCTGCGCCGCGGCGAGGATCGCCGGCTCTCCGACGCCGTAGCCGATGCGGAGGCCGGCGAGGCCGTAGGCCTTGGAGAAGGTGCGCAGCACGACGAGATTCGGGTGCGCCGCGAGCACGTCCTCGCCGCGCACCGCCGCGGGGTCGGTGACGAACTCGCGGTACGCCTCGTCGAGCACCACGAGGACGGTCGCGGGGACGCGCGCCATGAAGCGGTCGAAGTCGGCGCGCGCGATCGCGGGCCCGGTCGGGTTGTTCGGCGTGCACAGCAGGATCGCCCGCGTGCGCTCGGTGATCGCGTCCGCCATCGCGTCGAGGTCGTGGCGCGCGCCCGCGGCGAGCGGCACGGGCACCGGCGTCGCGCCCGAGGCGAGGCCGAGGGAGGGGTACGCCTCGAAGCTCGGCCACGCGAAGAGGTACTCGTCGCCCGCGCCCGCGGCGGCGTGCACGAGCTGGTAGAGGATCGTCACCGAGCCGGCCCCCAGGTGCACGCGCTCGGGGCCAACGCCGAACGGCGCGGCGAGCTCCGCGCGCAGCTCGGGCATCGCCGCGCCCGCGTAGCGGTTCACGTCGAGGCGCCGCCTGAGGGCGTCGAGCACGCCGGGCAGCGGCGCGAACGGGTTCTCGTTGCTCGAGAGCTTGAACCCCGGCTTCGTGGGCGCTGCCCCCTGCCGGTAGGCGGGGGCGGCGAGCACCTCGGCGCGCAGACGGACGGGGACGGCGGCGTTCTCGCTCATGGCTCATCAGTCTAGTCGCGGCGGGACGACCGGCCGCGGGGCCGAGCGCCGGCGGCCGAGCGCCGGCGGCCGCGCCCCGGCCGCCGGCGATCCCGGCCCTCGCGCCCGGACGCGATACGGTACGTCTGACCCCGTCCGAGCGCCCCAGGAGGATGCGATGCCGCTCCAGCCGACGAGCACCGCGCAGTTCGCCGCGCACCGCGCGGGCGCCCTGCCGCCCACGGAGGAGTTCCGTCCCGGGGTGTGGTCGCTCGCGATGCCCATGGCGAGCCCGCAGCTCCCCTACAACCTCTGCACGGTGATCGCCGCCGATGACGGGATGCACGTCATCGACCCCGGCGTCGACGGCGCGGCGCAGTTCGAGCGCCTCGCCGACGAGCTCGCCGCCCTCGGCTCCGGCATCGCGGACGTCGCGACGATCACGGCGACGCACCTCCACGGCGACCACCTCGGGCTCGCGGCGCGCCTGCGCGCGGCGTCCGGTGCGCGGCTGCTCCTGCACCGCGCGGAGGACGATGCGCTGCCGCGGCTCGCCCGGCAGCGCGCTGCGGAGCTCGGGCGCGACGGAGCGCCCGCCCCGGGTGCGGGGGCCGGGCCCGCGGCGCGCGATCCCGACGCCGAGACCTCGCGGGAGCGGCGCGCGCGCTGGGGCGTGCCGCCGGAGGAGTCGCGCTCGATCAGCGCGAGCGCCGCCGCCGACGGCGAGACGGCGGGGCTCCCCCGCGCCGACGTCCGGCTCGAGGACGGGGACCTCCTGCCGATCCCCGGCCGCCGCATCGCGGCGATCCACACCCCGGGCCACACGACGGGCCACCTGGCCCTCCGCGACGCGGAGGGCGGGGTGATCTACACGGGCGACCACGTGCTCCCGGCCATGACGAGCGGGCTCGGGCTCGGCGCGCGCTCGGAGACGAACCCCGTCGCCGAGTACCTCGAGGGCCTCGAGCGCATCGCCGTCTTCGACGCCGACGAGGTGTCGCCGGGGCACCAGTTCCGCTTCCGCGGCCTCGCCGAACGGTGCGCGGCGCTCGCCGAGCACCATCTGCGGCGCACACGCGAGGTCGCGGCGGTGCTGGCGCGCGAGGACGACCCGACGGTCTGGCGCGTCGCGTCCCAGCTGCGCTGGTCCGCCGGCTGGGACGGGCTCGACGGCTTCGTGCTCGGCTCCGCGCTCGCGCAGACGGAGATGCACATGGCGTTCGTGCGCTCCGGGCTCGCCGCGGCGCATCTCGAGGGCTGACGGCCGGGATCCGGCGCCTCGCGCGCGGCCCGAGCGCGTGCGAGACTGGTGCCATGCGCACCATCGCCCGGATCATCGTCAACGCCTTCGCGCTGTGGCTCACGACGCTCATCGTGGGCGGCTCGGGCGATCACGGCGTGTGGATCGTCCCCTACGACGGGGAGCCCGCGAGCCGCGTCGTCACGCTGCTGCTCGTGGCGCTCGTGTTCGGCATCGTGAACGGCACGCTCGGCAGGGTCGTGCGCTTCGTCTCGATCCCGCTGTACATCGTCACCCTCGGGCTCTTCGGGCTGATCGTCAACGGGATCATGATCACGGTCGTCGCCTGGCTCTCCGAGCTCATGGGCTTCGGGCTCGGCGTCGGCGGCTTCTGGTGGGGCGTGCTCGCCGCGCTCGTCCTCTCGATCCTCTCCGGCATCATGAACGGCCTGCTGGGCACGAGCAAGAAGCGCGACCGGGATCGCTGAGCGCGGGGCGCCGGGGGATCCGGGCCAGCGCCGGGCCGCCGGACGACGTGGGAGAATGGGGTCGGACCGCGATCCCGACCCCGAGAGGCTCCCATGACTTCGCTCCCCCCGCAGCCCATCAGCCCGCTCGACGGCCGCTACCGCCAGGCGGTCGCGGAGCTCGGCGACACCCTCTCGGAGGCGGGGCTGAACAAGGCGCGCGTGCACGTCGAGGTGGAGTGGCTCGCGGAGCTCACGGAGCGCTCGCTGCTCGGCGCGACCCCGCTCGCCCCCGAGCAGCTGGCGTCGCTGCGCGCCTGGGCCGCAGGCTTCGGGCAGCCGGAGATCGACGAGCTCGCCGAGACCGAGCGCACGACGCAGCACGACGTGAAGGCCGTCGAGTACCTCGTGCGCGCGCGGCTCGAGACGCAGGGGCTCGGGCATCTCGCGGAGCTCACCCACGTGTGCTGCACGAGCGAGGACATCAACAACCTGTCCTACGCCCTCACCGTCAAGCAGGCGGTCGCGGAGGTCTGGCGGCCGCGCTTCGAGCGGGTGATCGCCGAGATCGCGCGGCAGGCCGAGCTGTACCGCGAGCTCCCGATGATGAGCCGCACGCACGGCCAGCCGGCGACGCCGACGACGCTCGGCAAGGAGCTCGCCGTCTTCGTGCACCGCCTCGAGCGGCAGCTCCATCAGATCGACGACATCGAGTACCTGGGCAAGTTCTCCGGCGCCACGGGAACCTTCGCGGCGCATCTCGCCGCCGATCCCGACACCGACTGGGCCGAGGTGTCGCAGCGCTTCGTCGAGCGCCTCGGGCTCGACTGGAACCCGCTCACCACGCAGATCGAGTCCCATGACTGGCAGGCGGAGCTCTACACGCGCATCGCGCACGCGAACCGCATCCTCCACAACCTCGCGACGGATGTCTGGAGCTACATCTCCATCGGCTACTTCCGCCAGATCCCGGTCGCGGGCGCCACCGGCTCCTCGACGATGCCGCACAAGGTCAACCCGATCCGCTTCGAGAACGCCGAGGCGAACCTCGAACTCTCCAACGCGATCCTCGACTCGCTCGCGCAGACCCTCGTGACGAGCCGCTGGCAGCGCGACCTCACCGACTCCTCGGCGCAGCGCAACATCGGCGTCGGCCTCGGCCACTCCGTGCTCGCGCTCGACAACATTCTCAAGGGGCTCGGTCAGATCGACGCGGCTCCCGAGGTGCTCGCAGCCGACCTCGATGCGAACTGGGAGGTGCTCGGCGAGGCCATCCAGACGGTGATCCGCGCGGAGGTCACCGCCGGGCGCTCCACCATCAGCGACCCGTACGCGGCGCTCAAGGAGCTCACCCGCGGGCGCCGCATCGGCCAGGCCGAGCTCGGCGAGTTCGTCGAGGGCCTCGAGATCGGCGAGGCCGCCAAGCAGCGCCTGCTCGCCCTCACCCCGGCCACGTACATCGGCGACGCGGTGCGGCTCGTCGACTTCCTCACGCGCTGACTCCGGCGGCCGTCGCGCCGCCGACTCCCCGGCACTCGCTAGCATGGTGGCATGCACGCGAGGAACGGACGGGGCGCGACGGCGGCGGCTCGGACGCGACGCGTCTCGCTCACCGCGGTGCTCGATGAGTTCTTCTTCATCTTCGCCGGCGCCGCGGCCGTCTGGCTCGCCTGGCTCGTCCTGACCGAGACCTTCCACTTCGGCTGGGTCGGGATCGCGTTCCTCATCGCGTTCTGGGCGATCCTCGCGTATCTCGCGCTGCCGCGGCTGCACCGCATCCTCACGACCGTCTACGTGCCCGACTACTTCATCGGCCGCGCCCGCACGAGCGACGGGCTGCTCGGCGACCCGATCAACCTCGCGGTGCGGGGGCCGGAGGCACGACTGCACGAGACGATGGCGGCGGCCGGGTGGACCCGGGCGGACCCGGTGACGCTGCGATCCTCCTGGGGGATCATCGCGTCGACCGTCACCCGCAAGAGCTACGAGCGCGCGCCCGTGAGCCCCCTCTTCCTCTTCGGGCGCATGCAGGACTTCGCGTATCAGCAGGAGGTGGCGGGCAACCCGGCGAAGCGCCACCACGTGCGCTTCTGGCGGACGCCCGAGGGGTGGCTGCTGCCGGGCGGCGCGCGGGTCGACTGGCTCGCCGCCGGCACCTTCGACCGCGCCGTGGGGCTGTCCCTCTTCACCCTGCAGGTGACGCACCGCATCGACGCCGACACCGACGTGGAGCGCGACCACGTGGTGCGCACGGTGCTCGGGGCGGGAACCGGCGCCCGGCTGGAGGTGCTGCGCGACTTCTCGACGGGATACCACTCGCGCAACGGCGGGGGCGACAGCATCCGCACCGACGGCGACCTGCCCGTCATCGATCTCGACGGGGCGGCGGCATGAGCGCCGCGGGCGCGCGGAGGCCTCGACCTCCCCGCGATCCGGGGAAGCGCCCGGCGATCGAGACGACGGCGCTCTTCGACCGGGATCCCGCGGCCGCCGCCGATGCGCCGCGGCCCGCCCCCATCGTGGGCGGCACCGTGCTCGTGCTGCTGCGCGCCGCGGCGACCGTGCTGTGGGGCGCCGGCTTCCTCAGGGTCTGGCCGCGGATCGCCGAGGAGGCCGGCGTCGACGCCGGGACGGCCGAGGGCGCCGCCGTGCTCGGCGTGCTCATCGGCTTCGGCGCGGTGTGGCTCGGCGTGCTCATCGTCTTCGCCGTGCTCATCTGGCGGGGCAGCACCACCGCGCGCATGCTCGCGCTGGGCTGGACCACGCTCACGATCGTCGCCCACGCGATCGCCTACTTCGCCAACGGGGAGGAGATCACGGTGCGCACGACCCTGCTCACCCTCTCCCTCGACATCCTGGTGCTGCTCGCCCTGTCGAGCCGGCCGGCCCGCACCTGGTCGCGCGCCCGCGGCGAGGCCAGGCGGGCCCGCCGAGCCCGGCCGCACGCCGGCGGCCGCCGCCGCTCGGCTCGGGTCTAGGGGCCGTCCGCTTCCCGCGCGTTCCCCCGCCCGCGCGGATCCCGAGCCCGCGCCGCACGTTCCCCGCACGTTCCCCGCACGTTCCCCATCCGCGACCCCCCACCCCTCCGCACGTTCCCTTTCGCACGTTCCCCTCGGCGACCCCCTCCGACCCTCTCCGCCCCTTCGCACGTCAGTAGTTGCGGGTTCGCGCGCGTGCAAGCCGCAACTACTGACGTCCGAAGGAGGCGGCGGGAAAGTGGAGGCGGCGGGGAGAGGGGACGGCGGGAGGCGGGGGGTTCCGGATCGGCGCGGCTCAGGCGGCGGGCAGCGGCTCGATGCGCCACTCGGCGCGATGCGCGGATCCGGGGGCGAGCGCGACGAGGCCGGCCGACTCCCCCGCGTTGAAGGCGTCGGGCGCGCAGCTCATCGGCTCGACGGCGAGCCCCGCGCGATGCCCGGGATCGGCGGCGCCCGCAGGGGCATCCGCCGTGCACAGCTGCACCCACGGGCAGGCCGACCCCCACACCATCGCCACGCCACCGCCGTCCGCCGCGCGCAGCTCGAGTCGCGCGCGGCCCCCGGCGTCGCGCGCGACGTCGGTGAAGGCGTGATCGATCACCGCCTCGCCGATGCGGCGTGGCTCCCGGAAGTCGAAGCGCTCCGCGTCGACGCCGACGCCGCGCACCGTCCCGGGAAGGAGCCGCTCGCCCACGGTCTCCATGACCCGCTCGGCGGGCAGTGCGAGCTGCCACGCGTCGAGAGGACCCGGCCCCGCGACGAGGTACGGGTGGGGGCAGACGCCGTAGGGAGCAACGCCCTCGCCGAGGTTCGTCGCCGTCACGGTCTGGGTGAGGCCCGCCTCGCCGAGCGCGTAGCGCACATCGAGGCGGATCCGCCACGGATATCCGGGACTCGGCGCGATCACGGCCCGCAGCGTGACGGCGGAGGTCGGCGCAGCGGAAGGCACCGCGGCAGAGGGCACCGCGGCAGAGGGCACCGCGGCAGAGGCAGGCGCGCCGGAAAGCGCCGCGGCGGACTCCCGCGGTGCCGACGCGGGCGCAGCGGTGCCCCCGCGGGCGGCGATGCCGTCGTCATCCGCGACGTGCTCGTGCGCCTCGCCGCCGTCGTGCCCCACGGGCGCGAAGTCGAGCCCCCGGGTGAAGCCGTGCAGCGCATGCCCGCGCGCCGGCTCGGTGACGGGCAGGCGGTACGCCGCGCCCCGGAAGCGGTAGCGCCCGTCCACGACGCGATTCGGCCACGGCGCCACCGTGAGTCCGCGGAAGACGGGCGCGGGCTCCTCGGCGGCGAAGGGGACGATCAGATCGCGCTCGCCGATGCGATAGCTGCGCAGGCTCGCGCCGATGGACGCGACGACCGCGCGCTGGGCGCCGTGGACGAGCGGGAACTGCCGGCCGGACGCCGGCCCGCCCGCGGCGGGGCCGCCGCTCAGTGCCAGGTCTTCCCGTCCTCGGGCCGCTGCAGATCCTTCCGCGCCTCGAGATCCTCCTCGCTCGGCTTGCCGCCGAGGCCGATGAGCGCCACCACCATGATCGTCACGATGAAGCCGACGCCCAGGAAGATCGCGGCGAGCAGCAGCTCACGGGTGACCAGCAGCACGACGAGGCCGGCGAACACGCCGAGCACGGCGGAGAAGCCGATGAGCTCGAGCGGGCGCAGTCGGTCGCGGCGCGAGGGCGTCACGGGACCCGGGTCGACGGGCTCGGGATTCTGGGACATCGTGTGGCTTTCCGGAAGGGATCGAATCGAAGGAGGACTATCGCGCGCCCGCGGCGGCCTCGGGGGCTCCGCCGCGGCGATCGAAGGCCGAGATGCCGAGGAAGACCCCCGCGACGATCGCGTAGCCGCCGAAGAAGCCGAGGATCGCCACCGGGTCGTCCCGCACGAGCAGTGCGCAGATCGCGAGGAGGATCCCGATCGCACCGAGCAGCGTCGCGTCCTGGCGGCTGCCTGGCCGCACCGCCGCCCCGATGAACTCGAGCAGCGCGCTCACGAGCGCCCAGGCGGCGATGGCGACCGCGAAGCCGATCGCGGTACCGGTGAAGGGCACGACGAGCGCCGCGACGAGCGCGACGGCGCCGAGGAGCGCGGGGATCGCCACGCCGCCCGCGGCGCGACCGCGGAGCACGTGGACAAGATGGGCGACCCCGATGGCCCCGAGCGCGACGCTCGCGAGCGCGAGATCGAAGCCCAGCCGCTCGTGCATCGTCGCGCTGAAGGCGATGGCGAGGCCGGCCACGAGGAGCACCGCGACGCGGAACAGCCGGACGCCTCGAGAGGGGAGTGCGTCAGGAGTCGCCGGACCTCCAGCAGGAGCAGCCGCAAGCGTCATGACACACCTTTCCGAGTCGATTCCCAGTCTACCCTGCTCACCGCAGGGAAGCTGGGCCGCGCCTGATCGCGCCGGGCGACCGAGGCGTGTCCGCCGGGCGAGCCTCAGACGCCCTGCGGCATGTCCTGGAAGCGCGAGTAGTGGCCCTGGAACGCCACCGTCACGGTACCCGTGGGCCCGTTGCGCTGCTTCGCGAGGATGAAGTCGGCCTCGCCCGCCCGCGGACTGTCCCGGTCGCCGACGGCCTCGCGGTGCAGCAGGATCACCATGTCGGCGTCCTGCTCGAGGGATCCGGACTCGCGCAGGTCGCTGATGGCCGGCATCTTGTCGGCGCGCTGCTCGGAGGCGCGGTTGAGCTGCGAGAGCGCGATGACGGGGACGTCGAGCTCCTTCGAGAGCAGCTTCAGCGCGCGCGAGAACTCCGACACCTCCTGCTGCCGGCTCTCGGCCTTCTTGCCCGATGAGAGCAGCTGCAGGTAGTCGATGACCACCATGCGCAGCCCGTGCTGCTGCTTGAGGCGCCGGCACTTCGCGCGGATCTCGACGAGCGTGAGGTTCGGGCTGTCGTCGATGAAGAGCGGGGCCTCGGCCACGCGCGCCTGCGTGGCGGCGAGCTTCTGGAAGTCGCGGCCGTCGAGCGCCCCCTTGCGGAGCGTCTGCATCGGGATGGTCGCCTCGGCGGCGAGCAGGCGCATCGCGATCTCCGCACGGCCCATCTCGAGCGAGAAGAACACGGTCGGCGCCTGGGCGTGCACGGAGGCGTGGCGCGCCACATCCATGGCGAGCGTGGACTTGCCCATCGCGGGGCGCGCCGCGATGATGATCATCTGCCCGCCCGCGAAGCCGTTGGTCATCGCGTCGAGCTCGCTGAAACCGGTCGGCACCCCGAGCATGCCGTCGGCGGCGCCGTTGGCCTTGTTGATCTCCTCGAGCGCGGCGTCGACCGCGAGCGAGAGCGGCACGTAGTCCTCGCCCTGGTTCTCGCCCGTCACGCCGTAGATCTCCGACTGCGCCACGTTCACGAGATCGATCGCCTCGCCCTCGCCGGCGTAGCCCATCTGCACGATGCGGGTGCCCGCCTCGACGAGCCGGCGCAGCAGGGCCTTCTCGGCCACGATCTCGGCGTAGAAGCTGGCGTTCGCCGCCGTCGGCACGATGCTCGTGACCGTGTGCAGGTACTCCGGGCCGCCGGCGCGCTGCAGCTCGCCCGTCTTGGTGAGCTCGTCGGTCACAGTGATCACGTCGGTCGGCTCGCCGCGGGAGTAGAGCGAGAGGACGGCCTCGTAGATCACCTCGTGCTTCGGCACGTAGAAGTCGCCGCCCTTGAGGAGGCCCGTGACGTCGGCCACCGCGTCCTTCGAGAGCAGCATGCCGCCGAGGGCGCTCTGCTCGGCGAGCAGGTCGTAGGGCGGGGTCCGCTCATGGCCGCGCGACGCGTCCTCGAGGAACGGGTCGGGGATTCCCAGGTGTGCGATCGACACGCGGTCACTCCTTCACGATGAGACGGATCCGGTCACTGTTCGATCAGACACCGGACCCCTGACATTCACGGTAGGGGGGCGGCGGCGGCGCTTCAAACAGCGACCCGAAAAGCCTGTGGATAACTCGGTGCATAACTCGCCGAATTTCGCCGCGCGGTTTCCACATCGTTGGGGATAGCCTGTGGACGGCTTGTGCATTGATGCGGATATTTTCGCGCTGAACTGGGGTTTTGATTATCCACAAGTCGAAAGTTATTCAACTCTCAGGTGAAGCTTGAATCTTCGAATCGCCCGAGGGCTGTGGATAAATCCGGACGCGAGGGCCGCTTGTCAAGTCCGGATCGGCCCGGGAATGTCGGCGCCCGTTCACGGGCCGTTCACGAGACCGCCCCCGGACACGACGACGGGGCGGCGGGATCCCGAAGGATCCCGCCGCCCCGTTCGCGGCACGGTCAGCGCTGGGCGATGACCTGCAGGGTGACCTCGGCGTCGACACCCTCGTGGAGGTGGATGACCGCCTGGTACTCGCCCGTCGACTTGATCGAGGGGAGGGTGATCTTGCGCTTGTCGATCTCGCCGAGGCCGGCGTCCGACACCGCTGCGGCGACCGCTGCGGGCTTGATCGAACCGAAGAGGCGCCCGCCCGTGCCGGTCTTGGCGTGCAGGCGGATCTTGCCCTCCTGCAGCTTCGCCTTGAGCACCTGCGCGTCCTCGACGGATGCGAGGGCGCGGGCCGCGCGGGCCGCGCGGAGCTGGGCCACCTGGGCCTCGCCGCCGCGGGTCCAGTGCACCCCGTAGCCCTGGGGCACCAGGTAGTTGCGCGCGTAGCCGCTCTTGACGTCGACGACGTCGCCGGCCGAGCCGAGGCCCTGGACCTCGTTGGTGAGAATTACCTTCGCCATGATGCTCTACTCCTTAGCGGCCGGAACCGGCGTAGGGGAGGAGCGCCATCTCGCGGGCGTTCTTCACGGCCTTCGCGATCAGACGCTGCTCCTGCACGGACACGCCGGTGATGCGGCGGGCGCGGATCTTGCCGCGCTCAGAGATGAACTTGCGGAGCGTCGCGACGTCCTTGTAGTCGATGACGCCGACGGTCTGCTTCTTCGCGGGTGCAACGGCCTTCGCGTTCTTGCCGCGACCCGGCTTGCGGCCTGCGCCGCTGGACTTGCCTGCCATAGTGGTCTCTTTTCGTGATGCGCCCCGGGATCTCGCCCGGGACAAGAAGTGTTTCGCCGCCGGTGACCGGCGGAGGGGAGCTCGCCGCCCGGAGGCGGGGCTGCTGCCTAGAAGGGCTGCTCGTCGTCGAATCCGCCGCCGAAGCCGCCGGCGGAGGAGTCGCCCTGGCCCGAATTGGTCCAGGGGTTGTCCTGCGGCTGCGCCGCGGGCTGACCCCAGCTCGGCTGACCGGCGGGCTGGGCGTTGCCGCCGCCGAAGCCGCCGACCTGGCCGCGGGACTGCCCGCGCGACACCTGCGCCGTGGCGAAGCGGAGCGAGGGTCCGATCTCCTCGACCTCGAGGTCGAGGGAGGTGCGCTGCTGCCCCTGGTTGTCGGTGTAGCTGCGCTGCGTGAGACGGCCCTGCACGAGGACGCGCATGCCCTTGGTGAGCGACGCCGCGATGTTGTCGGCGTACTCGCCGTATGCGCGGCAGCCGAGCCACAGCGGCTCGCCGTCCGACCAGTCACCCGACTGGCGGTCGCGCACGCGCGGCGTCGAGGCGATCCGGAAGGTCACCCACGACTTGCCCGCCTGGCTGACCCGCGGCTCGGGGTCGGCAACGAGGTTGCCGACGACGGTGATCAGCGGCTCGCCGGCCATGATCTACGCGCCCACCTTCGCGGCCGCACGGGCGGCCTTCGCCTGATCGCGCTTCGCCTGCGCGGCGCGCTGGGCGATGAGCTCGTCAGCGCGGAGCACCTTCGTGCGCAGCACGGCCTCGGAGAGACCCAGCTGGCGGTCCAGCTCGGCGGTCGCCTCGGGGGTCGCGGTGAAGTTGACCACGGCGTAGATGCCCTCGGCCTGCTTCTTGATCTCGTAAGCAAGACGGCGCTTGCCCCAGATGTCGACGTTCTCGATCTCGCCGCCCGCGTTGCGGATGACGCCCAGGAACTTCTCCAAGCTGGGGGCCACCGTGCGCTCGTCGATACCCGGATCGAGGATCACCATGAGTTCGTACGGATGCATTACTGACCCACCTCCTTCGGACTTCACGGCCACAGGATTTCTGTGACAGGAGGGTGTTAGTGCATCGTGCCCGCGCGCGTCCCCGACGGTTCGGCGCACAGACAACCTGTCCATACTAACACCTCGCGGCCGTGGCGCAGAGCGGATCCCGGGTCAGTCGCCCGCCTGCGGCGCGGCCCGCAGCGCGAAGGCCTCCGTCGTGCCGATGGATTCCCGCTGACCGCCGACGTGCACGAGGTCCGCGCCGTCGACGACGAGCTGCGTGCCGTGGGCGCGCAGCGCGGCGGTCTTGCGGTCGAGCCACGGGGAGACGTCGTGCGCCTCGGCCCGGAGATGGCGGGGATCGGGATCGTCTCCCGCCGTCGCCGCGGCGGCCTCGGCCCTGCCGAGGATCTCCCAGAAGGGCAGCCCGAGCGCGAGCGCGACGGCGCGGGACGCGCGGTGCGCGAGCACGTGGTCGGGGTGACCGTAGCCGCCCCCGTCGTCGTAGCTCACGATCGCCCCGGCGCCCGCCGCGTCCGCCGCGGCGAGCAGGTCGGCGATGACCTCAACGGCCGGCGCGCTCGTGAGCGCATCGGCGCCCGCGGCGCCGTCCGCCTCCGCGCGGCCGTCCGAGCCCCAGCGCATGCCCGAGTCCTCGTAGATCGCGGGCGGCAGCCCGGCGGCGCGGGCCGGGGGAGCGCCGAGGAAGGCGTGGCGCTCGAGGCCGAGCATCCCGAGCGCCGTCCGCAGCTCGTTCTGGCGCACGACCGCGAGGCCGTGCGCTCCCGCGAGCGCGGCGAGCGGGCCGGCGACCACCTCGCCCCGCTCGCCGCGCGTGAGCGTGACGAGCAGCGGCTCGCGGCCGGCTTCGGCGAGCGCCGCGAGCGTGCCGCCCGTGGTGATCGTCTCGTCATCGGGGTGGGCGTGCACGAAGAGGACGCGCGCCCGGCCGTCGAACCAGTCCCGGGGATCCTCGCTCATCGTTCCCGTCCCTCCGTCTGCTCCGCGTACCAGGCGCGCAGCCGCGCCTCGGCGGCCTCCTCGCCGATGGGGCCCTCGTCCAGGCGCACCTCGAGGAGGTGCTTGTAGGCCCGCCCGACCAGCGGGCCCGGCGGGATGCCGAGGATCGCCATGATCCGCTGGCCGTCGAGCTCGGGCCGCACCGCCGCGAGCTCCTCCGCCGCCGCGAGCTCCGCGATCCGCCGCTCGATGTCGTCGTAGGCGTGCTCGAGCCGCTCGGCCTTGCGACGATTGCGCGTGGTGACGTCCGCACGGGTGAGGATGTGGAGGCGCTCCAGCTCGTCGCCGGCGTCGCGCACGTAGCGCCGCACGGCCGAATCCGTCCACTGCTGCTCGCCGTAGCCGAAGAAGCGCAGGTGCAGCTCGATGAGGCGGGCGACCTGCTTCACGGTCGCATTGTCGAAGCGGAGTTCGCGCAGCCGCTTCTTGGCGAGCTTCGCGCCGACGACGTCGTGGTGGTGGAAGGTGACACCGCCGCGCTCGAAGCGGCGCGTCGCGGGCTTGCCGATGTCGTGCAGCAGGGCGGCGAGGCGGAGCACGGTGTCGGGCGCCGCCGGGGCGCCCGGATCGCGCCGCGCGCGCTCGAGCTCGACCGCCTGCCGCAGCACGGTCAGGCTGTGCTCGTAGACGTCCTTGTGCCGGCCGTGATCGTCCTGGGTCTCGACGAGCGCGGTGAGCTCGGGGAGGAACCGCTCCGCGAGCCCGGTGTCGACGAGGATCCGGATCCCGGGGACGGGATCGTCGGCCGCGAGGAGCTTGACGAGCTCGTCGCGGATCCGCTCGGCCGAGATGATGTCGAGCCGATCGGCGAGGCGGACGATCGCGCCCAGCGTCTCCGGCACGACGGCGAAGCCGAGCTGCGCCGCGAAACGGGCGGCGCGGAGCATGCGCAGCGGATCGTCGGTGAACGACGACTCGGGGGAGGCCGGGGTGCGGATGCGCCCGGCCAGCAGGTCCTCGACGCCGCCCGAGACGTCGACGAGGCGCAGCCCCGGCAGCATGAGCGCGAGCGCGTTGATGGTGAAGTCGCGGCGGAGGAGGTCGCCCTCGATGGTGTCGCCGTAGCTCACCTCGGGCTTGCGGGAGTCGTCGCGGTAGATCTCGGCGCGGTACGTCGTCACCTCGACGGTCTCCCCGTGCACCCGGGCGGCGATCGTGCCGAAGTCGCGACCGACGTCCCACACGGTGTCCGCGACGGCGTCGAGGATCGCCCGCGTCTCCTCCGGGCGCGCCGAGGTGGTGAAGTCGAGGTCGGTCACCGGCCGTCCGAGCAGCGCGTCGCGCACCGGGCCGCCGACGAGGGCGAGCTCATGGCCCGCCGCCGCGAACGCCTCCGCGAGGACGGCGACCGGGGAGGTCCCCGCGAGGGCGCGCACGGCGTCCATGGCGGCGGCGAGCGACGGGGTTCCAGCGGAAGACGGCATCCTCCAAGGGTACCGGGGGCCGATGCACGGTCGCGGTCCCTAGACTTGCAGGCATGTCATCGGACCGCCTCCCGCGCTCGTCGCCCGGCCGCCGTCGGCGTGCCGTGCGCGCCGGGATCGCGATGCTCGCGGGGATCGCGGCGCTCGCGTCCGTCGCGGCGGGCGGATGGCCGGGAGCCGTGCCGACCGCGCGCGCGGCGCACGCCGACGCGGACGGCGCGGGGACCGCGGGCGATGCGGCGCGCACGGCGCTCGTCGTCGCGGCGCAGGATCCCGTGCTGCGGCCCGGCACGGCGTCGATCGACGTCGAGGTCCTCGTGCGCAACGCGGGGGGGAGGAGCTGCCGGCCGGCACGCTCGAGCTCCGTCTCGGCACGGCGCCGCTCGCGGGGCCGGACCCCGGCGAGACCGCGGAGCCGGACGGCGAAGCCGCGGGAGCCCTCATCGCGGAGGTCCCCCTTCCCGCGACCGGGCCGGGCGCGGAGCAGGAGCAGACCGTCTCGGTGCCCCGGGATCAGCTGCCGCTGGGCGCCCTGCCCGAGGCGGGGGTCTACGCGCTGCGCGCCGAGCTCGTGCCGGGCGAGCAGGCCGGTCGCGCCGCGACGCTGCGCGCGTCGTCCGCGGTCGTGTGGCGCGACGCCGCGGCCGCCGCCGATCCCGTCGTCCTGCCGCTGAGCGTCATCGTGCCGCTCGTGCTGCCCGCGGACATCCGCACGCTGCCGACGCGCACCCAGCTCGAGGAGCTCGTGCCCCGCTGGGAGGCGCTGCTCGCCGCCGCGCGCGCCCGGGAGGCGACCCTCGCGATCGACCCGAGGGTGATCGCCGGCATCCGCGCCTACGGTGACGACGCCCCCGTCGCCGCGCAGCGGTTCCTCGCCGCCCTCGAACGGAGCCCGCTGCCCGACTTCCTGCTGCAGTTCGCCGACGCGGACCCTGCGGCCCAGGCCGATCTCGGCTTCACCACCCTGCTGGAGCCGACGAATCTCGACTTCGTGACCCGCTTCGGCGCGTTCGACGAGCCGCAGCAGGGCGGCACCGACGCCGAGAGCGGCGACGCCGCGAACCCGGGCGACGGAGCCGATGCGACGACCGCGGGAGACGACGATCCGGACGCCGCAGACGGCGCCCCGGCGGGCGCGGAGGCCGGGGCGGATCGCACCGGCGGCGCGGGCGGCGGATCCGGGAGCGCGGGATCCGAGGCCGCCGATGCCGACGCGGGCGCGGAGGGCGACGACCCCGCAGCCGACTTCCCGTTCCCCGACATCGCCTCCCTCACCGCCTGGGACGAGACGGAACCCGCGGGCTGGCCCGCGGAGGGCGAGGCGGACGCGGCGACGCTCGCCCTGCTCGACGACGCGGGCATCGACACGGTGGTCCTCGATTCGGGCGTTGTCGCCGCCGATGACGGTCCGGTCGTCGAGTTGGCCACCGGGGGCACCGCGATCGTGACGGATACCGGCCTCGCCGGCGCCGCGCGGGCGGCGCTCGGCGCGGCCGCCCCGGCCGAGCGGTCGGCCGGGCTCGCCGAGCTCGCCGCGCGCACCGCGTTCGCGGCGGCGAACGGCGACGCCGCCGTCCTCGGCCTCGATCGCGGGGCCGTCGGCGATGCGGAGGACCCGGCGGCGATCCTCGACGCGCTCGCCGGCTTCGACTGGGTGCGGGCCACGCCGATCGCCGAGCAGCGGACCGGCACCGGCGCGCTCGCCGTGCCCGCGGCGGACGCGGCAAGCGCGGGGGAGTCCGACGCGGCGGATCCCGCCACCGGTCCTGCCACCGATGCCGACGGCACCACCTCGGCCACGACGGAGGCCGCCGAGGCCGCGACGGATGCCGCCGACGAGCGACGGGAGCTGCTGGGCGCCGCGGTCGGGCGGGAGTCCTCGGTGAGCGAGCTCGGCGCGGTGCTCGCCCACCCCGCGTACCTCAGCGGCTACCAGCGCTCGCGCCTCCTCGAGCTCTTCGCCACCCGTCACGCGGGGCCGGGCTTCGCGGAGGTCGCCGATCGATTCCGGCTCCGCGACGCCGAGCTCCTCGAGGGCGTGCAGGCGATCAGCACCGAGCACACGCAGCTCGTGGGAGCCTCCACCCGGGTGCCCGTGCAGCTGCGCAACTCGCTGCCGTTCGACGCGGTCGTCTCCGTCGAGGCCGCGCCGGCCTCGGCGGCGCTCGCGGTCGCCGAGCGCCGCTTCCCCGAGGTGGCGGTGCCCGCCGAGGCGAATCAGACGGTCCTCGTGCCCGTGCGCAGCCGCATCTCCTCTGCCGAATCCGGCCTCGTCGTGTCGGTGTCCTCGACGGGCGGGGAGCTGACGGTCTTCACGGGCACGCTGCCGATCACGATCCGCGCGAGCTTCGAGGTGATCGCCATGTGGACCCTCGGCGTGCTCGCGGCCCTGCTGCTCGGATTCGGGATCTGGCGGAGCGTGCGGCGTCGGCGCCGCACCGGCCGCGGTCCCGCCGCCTCCGAGGGGGCTGGGGATCCCGGGAGCGCGGAATAGCGCGCGCCTAGGATGGGTTGTACCCACCGTGCGGCGAACGCCGCGACTCTCACAGCACTGCGCGCGAGGAGCCCCATGCGACACATCATCATCATCGGTTCCGGCCCCGCCGGATTCACCGCCGCGATCTACGCCGCGCGCGCGGGCCTGCAGCCGCTGCTCTTCGCGAGCTCCGTGGGGATCGGCGGCGAGCTGATGAACACGACCGAGGTCGAGAACTTCCCGGGCTTCCCCGAGGGCGTGCAGGGCCCCGATCTCATGCAGAAGATGCAGGAGCAGGCCGAGCGGTTCGGCACCGAGGTCGTCTACGACGACATCACCGAGGTCGACTTCTCGGGCCAGGTGAAGCGCGTCACCGCCGGCGACGGCTCGGTGCACGAGGCGCACACCGTGGTCTACGCCACGGGTTCGGCGTACCGCAAACTGGGCATCGCCGACGAGGATCGGCTCTCCGGGCACGGGGTGTCGTGGTGCGCCACCTGCGACGGCTTCTTCTTCCGCGAGAAGACGATCGCCGTCGTGGGCGGAGGCGACTCGGCGATGGAGGAGGCCACCTTCCTCACCCGCTTCGCGTCGAAGGTCTACGTGATCCACCGTCGCGAGGAGCTCAAGGCCTCGAAGATCATGCAGCAGCGCGCCTTCGACAACGAGAAGATCGAGTTCGTCTGGAACGCGGAGGTCGCCGCCATCCACGGCGACGCCGAGGTCACGGGCGTCACGCTGCGCGACACGGTCGACGGCACGGAGCGCGAGCTGCCGCTCGAGGGGCTCTTCATCGCGATCGGCAACGATCCGCGCACGCACCTCGTGCACGGCAAGCTCGACCTGACGGCCGAGGGCACCATCGCGGTGGACGGCCGGAGCTCCCGCACCTCGGCCGCCGGCGTGTTCGCGGCGGGCGACGTCGTCGATCCCACGTACCGCCAGGCGATCACGGCGGCCGCCTCCGGCACCGTCGCGGCGCTCGACGCCGAGCACTACCTCGCCGCGCTCGGCGAGTCCGCAGCCCAGCCGGCCGACGCCCTCGTCGGCTGACCGAACCGAACGCAGTCACGAAGGAGACATCATGTCCGAAGCTATCACCGTCGACGAGCAGACCTTCGACAAGGTCGTGCTGCAGAGCGACGTCCCCGTCCTCGTCGATTTCTGGGCGGCCTGGTGCGGCCCCTGCCGCGCCGTGGCGCCGATCCTCGACGAGATCGCCGTGGAGCAGCAGGGCAAGCTCCGCATCGTCAAGCTGAACGTCGACGAGAACCCGAACCTCGCGGCCCAGTACCGTATCACCTCCATCCCCGCGATGAAGGTCTTCAAGAACGGCGAGGAGGTGCGCGAGATCATCGGCGCCATGCCGAAGCCGATGATCGAGGAGCACCTCAACGGCATCATCTGATCCCGGTTCCGCGGTTCGCGGGCGGGCGTCGTCTTCGGACGGCGCCCGCCCGCGTCGTGTCAGCGCCTCGGATCGTCCGCGGTCTCCACGAGCCCGGCGAGCCGGTCGATCGAGGCGCGGAGCGCCTCCGCGGTGTTCGCCCGGGCGCGCGCGAAACGGGTCTCGTCGGTGAGCCCGCTCCAGTCGTAGCCGTGGCGGACGAGGGTGCCGCCCGATGCCAGGGGTTCGAGCTCCCACCGCCACAGGTGGCCGGGCTCCGGCAGCCCGACGGGGGAGGGGAGCCAGGCGATCCTTCGCCCCTCGACGAACTCCACGATGCGGTTCTCGCGCACCTCGCCGGTGTGGATCGTCATGGTGAACACGTCGCCGACGGCGCGGACGCGCTGCCCCGCGCCGGCCGCGGTGAGGTTCCCGTTGCCGTCCCACTCGGGCTGCCGCGCGGGATCGGCGATGAGCTCGAAGATCTCCGCCGCCTCGGCCGCGACGACGCGCTCGGCCGCGACGATCCGCTCCTCGGCGGCCATGCGGCTACGCCCCGAATCCCGGGTCGCCGAGTTCGGCGAGGATGCGCTTGAGGTCGGCGATCGTGGCGAAGTCGATGATGATCTGCCCCTTCTTCGCGCCGAGCTTGACCGCGACGCGGGTGTCGAAGCGGTCGCCCAGGCGCTCGGCGATCTCGCCGAGCTGCGCCTGGACCCCGCCGGCGCGCGGCTTCGGGCTCTTCCGCTTCGGCTCCTCGGCTGCGACGGCCTCCGCCGCGCGGACCGAGAGGCCCTCGTTCACGATCTTGTCGGCGAGGCGCTGCATGGCCTCGCCGTCGCCGTCGAGCGAGAGGATGGCGCGGGCGTGGCCCGCGGTGAGCACGCCGGCCGCGACCCGGGTCTGCACGGGCTCGGGCAGCCGCAGCAATCGGATGGTGTTGGAGATCTGCGGCCGGGAGCGGCCGATGCGCGTCGCGAGCTGCTCCTGCGTGATCCCGAAGTCGGCGAGCAGCTGCTGGTAGGCCGAGGCCTCTTCGAGGGGATTCAGCTGCGCGCGGTGCAGGTTCTCGAGCAGCGCATCGCGGAGCATGTGCTCGTCCGAGGTGCTGCGCACGATCGCCGGGATCGTGTCGAGGCCCGCGCGCTTGGAGGCGCGCAGGCGCCGCTCGCCCATGATGAGCTCGTACTGCGGTTCGCCCGCGGCCGGGGCCGGCTCGATCGCCCGGACGACGATCGGCTGGAAGACCCCGAACTCGCGGACGCTGTGGGTGAGCTCCTCGAGCGCCTCCTCGTCGAACTCGGTGCGCGGCTGCACCCGGTTCGGCACGATGTCGGCGACGTCGATGCGCGTGAGCCGCGCGCCGGGCACGTCGCGCAGCTCGGCGTCGGCCGACGCGCTCGCCTCGCCCGCGGGCTCCTCGGCGACCGCCGCCGCGGCCCCGCTCGCGGGGAAGAACACATCGACCGGTCGCTCGCCGGTTGCCGGGGACTGCGGGATCAGCGCGCCGATCCCGCGGCCGAGGCCGCCTCGCTTCTTCGTCGTCGCCATGTCTTATGCCTCTCCCTGCGCCACCGTGGCGGCGGCCTCGTTCCGTTCGGGTGCCGCCTCGCCCCGCGCTCCCCGCTCCGCGATCTCCGCCGCGGCCTCGAGATACGCGAGCGCGCCGATGGAGGCGCCGTCGTAGGCGTGCACGGTCTGCCCGTAGCTCGGGGCCTCCGAGATCCGCACCGATCTCGGAATCACGGCGTCGAGCACCTGTTCGGGGAAGTGGGCGCGGACCTCGCCCGCGACCTCCTGAGCCAGATTCGTCCGCGCGTCGTACATGGTGAGGAGGATCGTGGAGATCGCGAGCTCGGGGTTCAGATGCTTCTGGATGAGCTGGATATTGCCGAGTAGCTGGCTCAGACCCTCGAGCGCGTAGTACTCGCACTGGATCGGGATGAGCACCTCGTCCGCCGCGACGAAGGCGTTCACCGTGAGCAGGCCGAGGGACGGGGGGCAGTCGATGAACACGTAGTGGTAGCGCCGTTCCGATGCCGCGAGGAACTGCTGCAGAGCGGTGCGGAGCCGCTGCTCGCGGGCGACCAGGGAGACGAGCTCGATCTCGGCGCCGGCGAGGTGGATGGTCGAGGGCACGCACCACAGGTTCTCGTGATCGGTGGTCGGCTGCAGCGCGTCCTCGATGTCGTCGTCGCCGAGCAGCACGTCGTAGATGCTGGTCACCTCGGGCCGGTGCGGCACGCCGAGCGCCGTGGAGGCGTTGCCCTGCGGATCCATGTCGACGACGAGCACGTTGGCTCCGCGACGGGCGAGGGCGGAGGCGAGATTGACCGTCGTGGTCGTCTTGCCGACGCCGCCCTTCTGGTTGGAGACGGTGACGATGCGGGTCTGCACAGGGAGCGGGGAGACCGTCTCCGCGAGTTTCCGCCGTCGCCGGATCTTGTCGACGAGGTGATCGCCGACGAGCGACTTCTCCGCTTCAGCCATGTCTCACGATTTTAGCGCGAAACACCCGGGTCGTTTCATCGAGCTGGCCGATCCCGAGCTCCTCGACCGCGACGTCCGTGACGCGGTGCTTCCGCAGCGCCTTCGCCGCGGCCTCGATCTCCTCCTGCACCGAGGCGCCCTTGAGGAAGAGCATCTCGCCGCCGTCGCGCAGCAGGGGAGCGGTGAGCGGGATGAGCTTGCGCAGCGCCGTCACCGCGCGCGCGGTGATCTGGTCCACCTCGAAGGCGTCATGGAACTCCTCGGCACGGCCCCGGCGCACCTCGGCGTTCTCGAGTCCCAGCCGCTCGATCTGCTCGGTGAGCCAGGCGCAGCGCCGCTCCATGGGCTCGATGAGCAGGAAGCGGACATCGGGTCGCACGATGGCGAGCACGAGCCCCGGCATGCCGCCCCCGGTGCCGATGTCCGCAACGCGGGCGCCGGACACGAGCAGCGGCGCCAGCACCGCGCTGTTGAGGAGGTGACGGGTCCACAGGCGCGGGGGCTCGAGCGGGCCGATGAGACCGAGCTCCTCGCCGCGCCGGCCGAGATCGTCCGCGAACGCGCGCAGCACGCCGATGCGGTCGCCGGCGATCTCCGCGGCTGCCGTCGGCTCGAGCTCGATGCTGGTGGTCACGCGCCTGCCCTCCGTGTGCGGTCCTGGGATCCCGGTCGGCCGTCACGGGCGCCGGGGATGCGGCTAGCCTCGCGCCGGCCTGTCGGTTTCACGTGAAACGCTCACGCCGAGCGGCTGATGACGAGGCGCCGGTCGCGGCCCTCGCCGCGCGACTCGGAGTGGTAGCCCCGCTCCGCGACCTCGTCGTGCACGAGCTTCCGCTCGTAGGAGGACATGGGCTCGAGCTCGACCTCGTCGCGGCCCGCAGCGATCTGCGCGACCGCGGCGTCGACGAGCCCCTTGAGCTCCGTCGCCCGGGCATCGCGCGATCCGCCGATGTCCACGATGAGGCGCGAGAAGCGACCGGTCCGCGCCTGCACCGCGAGGCGGGTGAGATCCTGCAGCGCCTGCACGGTGTCGGGGCCGGCGAGGCGGTCGAGCTCCTCCCCGCCGCCGGTCACGGAGACGTAGGCGCGCCCGTTCGCGACATCGATGTCGATGTCGCCGTCCAGGTCGGCGATGTCCAGAAGTCCCTCGATGTAGTCGGCCGCGAGATCGCCGTCGGCCTCGAGATCCTCGATCCCGAGCGCCTCGTCGGGCCGCGCGATGCCATCGGATTGGGTGCTCACGGTCACTTCCCCTTCTTCTTGGCGCGCTTCGCGCTGATCGGCTGTTGCCGCTGCCCCACCTGCGGCTGCTGCGGCTCGGGCAGCTCCTCGCCCCGCTCCTTGGCGCGCTTCTCCTCGTCGGTGAGCTTGCCCTTGGCCTTCAGCCGCTCCTGCCTGGCTCGCCAGGCCTCGCTGCCGGGCGTGGGCATGTTGCGGATCACGATGAACTGCTGGCCCATGGTCCACAGGTTGGAGGTGAACCAGTAGACGTTGAGCGCGAGGGGGAAGGTGAAGCCCGAGAAGAGGAACGCGAACGGGATGATGTAGAGCATGATCCGCTGCTGGCGGTACATCGGGGAGTTCTTCGTCTCGTCGGAGACGTTCTTCGACATGATCTGCAGCTGCGTGAAGAACTGGGAGGCGATCATCAGCACCATGATGGTGCCGAGGATGATGATGACGGTCCAGTTCTGCGCCTCCCAGGCGCTGCCGAAATTCATCCGCAGCGGAGCGACGCCGAAGAGCTTGGCGTTGTAGAAGTTCTCGGTGAGCGCCTCGTCCATGAAGCCGATGCCCTGGCGCTTCTCGGCCGCGTGACGGAGGACGTAGAAGAGCGAGAAGAAGATGGGCATCTGCACGAGGATCGGCAGGCAGGAGGCGAACGGGTTGGTGCCGTGCTTCTTGTACAGGGCCATGGTCTCGCGGCTCATGGCCTCGCGCGAGTACTGATCCTTCTTGCCCTTGTACTTGTCCTGGATCTTCTTCATGTCCGGCGCGAGATCCATCATGCGCCGCTGCGACTTGATCTGCCGCACCGTCACCGGGATCAGCGCCGAGCGCACCACGACCACGAGGCCGATGATCGAGAGCAGCCAGGTGGCGCCGGACGCCGCGTCCATGCCGAGCGCGGTGAATAGCCAGTGCCAGGCCCACAGCACCAGCTCGACGAGCCACCGCAGCGGCCAGAGTATCGTTTCGAAGAAGTCCACCGGGGTCAAGCCTTTCGCTCGATGGGGCGGACGAATCCGCGCGAGTTGATGACGAATTTCGGGCGGCGCGGGGGCGGTACATCGTCGACGCCGCCCGCACTGAAGGGGTTGCACCGCAGCAGCCGCCACGCGGTGAGAGCGATTCCGACGAGGAATCCACGCAGTTGATACGCCTCAAGAGCGTATCGGGAACAGGATGGATAATACCTGCACACCTGCCCGTAGAGCGGGGAGACGATGCGGCGGTAGAGCTGCATGGCCGCGATCGCGAGGTTGCGGGGGAGGAGCCAGATCTCGAGGAGCAGCCTCATGGCGCCGCCCCCGTCGCCCCGCTCGTCCCCGTCGCGGGCGCGAGCTGGCGGAGAACGCGATCCATCGCCCGGTTGAGCTCCGCCTCGAGATCGGGGAAGCTCGCCTCGGCGCAGGCCGGAAGCGCGCGGAAGACGATGTCGACCCCGGCGACTCCGGCCTGCAGCCGTCGTTCGGCGATGGTCTTCATGCGCCGTCGGAGCAGGTTGCGCGTGACCGCGTTGCCGACCGCCTTCGAGACGATGAAGCCGAAGCGGGCGGGATCGCCCGGCGCACGCAAAACCGCGTGGGTGATGCAGAACGCACCACCCACGCGGCGGCCGGCGCGCACCGCGCGCCGGTAGTCCTCACCCCGGGTGACCCGATGCAGCCTCGCGGGCACGATCGACCTGGGGCGGGGGAATTACGCGGTGAGCTTCGAACGGCCCTTGCCGCGACGGGCCGCGACGATGGCGCGGCCGGCGCGGGTGCGCATGCGGGCGCGGAAACCGTGGACCTTCGCGCGACGACGGTTGTTGGGCTGGAAGGTACGCTTGCTCATGACAGACTCCGTGACTTATGGAACAGATCCCCGAGGCTCCGGGCGACGAGGAAGTCGGATTGCGGGCAGCGCAGCACGGGGCTGCCGCCCATACAAGGTCTTCATATTACGCTACGCCGCCGCGCGAGTCAAAGCGCAGCCCTCGTCGGCGGAGCGCGGCGGCGGACTTGCCTGTGGACAAATCTGTGACTAACGTGGGCGCAGGTGTTTCCAGCGACGAGGATGTCCCTGGGAAATCCGGGGATTTCCGCACTTGCGCTTGTGGATAAGACTGGGTATAACACCGAACCACCGCACGACGAGCATTCGAACCGGGTACGCGTGACTGACGAGGAACTCCAGGGGGTCTGGGCCAGAGTGACCCAGGCCGTGATGGGCGACCCCGCGGTCGGTCCCGCGGTCGGCGCGCAGCTCGCGCTCGCGGTGCCGCGCGGCATGGGCGCGGGCACGCTGTATCTCGCGGTGCAGCTCGAGTTCACCTTGAAGCTGCTCGAGAACCGCCTGCGGCCCGCCATCATGTCCGCGATCGCCGACATTCCCGAAGCCGCGGAGATCGCGAACTTCGTGGTGATGGTGGACGAGGACGCGCATCCCTCGATCGATCTCGACCCCGAACCGCAGGCGGAGACCGCCGCGGCGCCCGCCGGGAGCGGGGAGTCCACGGGTTTCGCGGATCGGGGCGCCGAGGTCGGCTTCGGCGACGGCTTCTCGGCGGCACGCGCCCAGACCAGGCACGAGGCCCCGCGACCGGTCGACGAACCGCGCAGCCGGCACGGCGCGGAGGCTCCCCTCGACAGTCGCCTGAACGAGAAGTACGGCTTCGACAGCTTCGTGATCGGGCAGTCCAACCGCTTCGCGCACGCCGCCGCCGTCGCGGTCGCCGAGGCGCCGGCGCGCGCGTACAATCCGCTCTTCATCTACGGGGACTCCGGCCTGGGCAAGACGCATCTGCTCCACGCGATCGGCCACTACGCCCGCGAGATGTTCCCCGACGTCCGCGTGCGCTACGTGAGCTCCGAGGACTTCACGAACGACTTCATCAACTCCATCGCCAACAATCAGGGCGCGGCCTTCCATGCTCGGTACCGCAGCGTCGATATTCTGCTCGTCGACGACATCCAGTTCCTCGAGGACAAGGTGGAGACCCAGGAGGCGTTCTTCCACACCTTCAACACCCTGCACGATCACAACAAGCAGGTCGTCATCACGAGCGACGTGCAGCCGAAGCAGCTGCGCGGCTTCGAGGAGCGGATGCTCTCCCGGTTCGAGTGGGGCCTGCTGACGGACATCCAGGCGCCGGATCTCGAAACCCGCATCGCGATCCTCCGCAAGAAGGCGCAGCGCGAGAACCTCGAGATCGATCACAGCATCCTCGAGTTCATCGCGAGCAAGTTCTCCTCGAACATCCGGGAGCTCGAGGGCACGCTGATCCGCGTCACGGCGTACGCGAGCCTGAACCAGCAGCGGATCGACATGCAGCTCGTGCACACGGTGCTGAAGGACCTCATCACGCTCGAGTCCGACAACGAGGTGCAGCCCTCGGACATCATCAGCCGGACGGCGGAGTACTTCGATCTCTCGGTCGACGATCTCTACGGCCCGACGCGCGCGCAGCAGATCGCCACCGCGCGGCAGATCGCGATGTACCTCTGCCGCGAGCTCACCCCGCTCTCCCTTCCGAAGATCGGACAGCTCTTCGGCGGCCGGGATCACACCACGGTGATGTACGCGCACAAGAAGATCTCGCAGCTCATCGCGGAACGCCGCTCCGTTTACAACCAGGTCACCGAGCTCACGACCCGCATCAAGCAGGCCTCGCGCTGAGCGGTCCCGCGTGCGCCTCGCCGCGCGGCATCCGGCGAGGGTCCGGGAGTTATCCACAGGCGGGGGATGCACTGTGGACAGCTGGGGAGAACTCGGGCGTTTCTGTGGAGGGTCCGCAGGCGCTTGTGGAAACTCCGGGATCACCGAAGTTCCGCGTCATCGCGCCGATCGTCGGTCATCCAGAGTCCGCCAACAACTCACATTCCTGTAGTTCCCCGTCCCCGATTGGGGTCCGCCGACTTATCCACAGTTTCCACAGCCGTTAACACTGTTAACACTTCACCCATTCTTCGACGGGCACTCCATCACGAACTCGCTCCGCCGGCACCGAGAACGTACACGCCGGAATGACAAGCCCGGGTGCCCCGACCCCCTCGAGTGTGCAAAGATTGTGAACCGAAGTGCAGCTCAGGTCCGCATGCACGTGAAAGGGATACAGCCGATGCGATTCACCGTCAACCGTGACGTGTTCAGTGACGCGGTCTCATTCGCGGTGAAGCTGCTGCCCCAGCGCCCGACTCAGCCCCTGCTCAGCGGTGCGCTGATCGAGGCGGAGGACGGGAGCCTCACGGTCTCTTCCTTCGACTACGAGGTGTCCGCGCGCACCAGCATCACCGCGGAGGTGGCGGATCCGGGCCGCGCGCTCGTCTCCGGTCGACTGCTCGGCGAGATCGCTTCGCGCCTGCCGCACGCGGACGTCGAGGTCTCGCTGCTCGAGAGCCGCGTCGAAGTGCGGTGCGGCTCGGCGTCCTTCAGCCTGCCGGCGATGCCGGTGGAGGAGTACCCGCAGGTTCCGCAGGTGGACACCGTCTCCGGTGCGGTGCCGGCCGACGTGTTCTCCGACGCGATCGCCCAGGTCTCGATGGCGGCCTCGAAGGACGATGTCACGCCCGTGATCACCGGTGTGCAGTTCGAGATCACGGAGAATTCGCTCACGCTCACGGCGACCGACCGCTACCGGGTCGCGACGCGCAGCATCGACTGGGAGAACCAGGGCGGACAGAACGATCTGAGCGCCCTCGTGCCCTCGAAGATCGTCACCGAGGTCGGCAAGACGTTCTCGGGCGACGGCATCGTGCACGTGGCGATCATCAAGGACGCGGAGCGGGAGCTGATCGCGTTCACCGGGGGTTCGAAGACGGTCACCTCCTTGCTCATCAAAGGGAACTACCCGCCGGTCGGCCGCCTGTTCCCGACGTCGATCGACAACTATGCGGTCGTGAACACGGGGGAGCTCGTCGAGGCCGTCGGTCGTGTCGGGCTGGTCCTCGAACGGGAGGCGGCGCTCCGCTTCTCCTTCGCGGAGGGGACCGTGACCCTCGAGGCCGCCGGCACCGAGTCCGCGCAGGCGGTCGAGACGGTCGACGCGCACCTCGTCGGCGAGGAGATGGTCGTCTCCCTGAAGCCCCAGTTCCTGCTCGACGGGCTGCGCTCGACGCACGCGGAGTTCGCGCGCATCGCCTTCACGCGCACGGACAACCCCGGTAAGCCCGGCCCCGTGCTCATCACGAGTCAGCGCAGCAAGGACGAGACGGACGAGGAGAGCTTCCGCTACCTGCTCCAGCCGAATCTGCTGCTCCGGTAGGGGGAGCGATGCGGGTCGCGCACCTGTCGCTCGCCGACTTCCGCAATTACGCCTCCGCGGAGCTCGCGCTCGAGTCCGGCCCGAATCTGCTGGTCGGACGCAACGGCCAGGGCAAGACGAATCTCGTCGAGGCGATCGCCTACTTCGCGACGCTCCGATCGCACCGCGTGACCGGAGACGCCGCACTCATCCGGGCGGGGCGCGACGCCGCGGTCGCACGGCTGAAGGTGGCGGCGGATGAGCGCGACGTGCTGCTCGAGCTGCAGATCAATCGGGGGGCGCCGAACCGCGCCCAGGTGAATCGGAACGCAGTACGCCCGCGGGAGGTCACCCGATGGTTCTCGGCGATCGCGTTCGTGCCGGAAGACCTCTCGATCGTTCGTGGAGAGCCCTCAGGACGCCGGCGCTTCCTCGATGATGCGCTCGTCTCTCGCCATCCGGTCGCCGCGGGCGCGCTGGCGGACTACGAACGAGTGGTGCGGCAGCGCACGGCGCTGCTGAAATCCGCGCGCGGCGGACGCGCTGGGGGAGTGGAGGCGACGCTCGAGGTCTGGGACGAGCAGCTCGTCGACTTCGGCACGCAGATCCTGTTGGCGCGTCGGGAGCTCGTACGCGACATGATCGGTCCGCTCCGCACCGGCTATGCCGCGCTCGTCGGGCAGGATCACGGCCCGGCGCTCACCCTGAGCGAGTCTGTGCGGGAGGAGGGTGAAGGTGTTTCACGTGAAACTCCGGATCCGAAGGAGGACGCCGCCGTTTCACGTGAAACACTCGCCGAGCAGTTCCGTGCGGCGCTGCACCGGGTTCGGGGAAGAGAGCTCGAGCGGGGCGTGACGCTCGTCGGTCCGCATCGCGATGACCTGGTGCTCGAACTCAACGGTCTTCCCGTGAAGGGGTATGCGAGTCATGGCGAATCGTGGTCGTTCGCCCTCGCGATGAAGATGGCGCTTGCGACGATCCTCCGCGACGAGTCCCCCGCGGGGGATCCGGTGATCATCCTCGACGACGTCTTCGCCGAGCTCGATCTGCGTCGGCGCAACAGCCTCATGCGCGCGGTCAGCGGATTCGAGCAGGTGATCGTCACGGCTGCCGTCGAGGAGGACGTCCCCGATGGCGTCGACTGGCATCGCGTGCGGATCGATGGCGGGCGGATTCTCGGAGACGCGTCGTGACGCCCGCGGCGGGGGAGCCGGGCTTCGCCACCGAAGCCTATCTTCGCGCGAAGTCCGTGTGGAAGGGGCGACCGGTCCGTCGCCGCCGCGGTACCGCTGCGGATGCGCCCGGGGGGAGCCCATTCGGATTCGGACGCGACCCGCGGATGCTCGGCGATGTGCTCTCGACGGTCGCCGGGGAGATGGGGTGGAGCCTCGAGCTCGAGCAGGCGAGGCTCATCGCGGAGTGGTCGGAGTTCGCGGGGGAGTCGACCGCCGAGCACACCACGGTGCTCGGCATCAGCAACGGGGTCGTGCAGATCCAATGCGACTCGACGACCTGGGCCACCGAGCTGCGTCGCCTCCGCGCGGAGATGCTCACGCGCCTGCTGCGAGACTACCCGGACGCGGAGATCAGGGATCTGCGCTTCCTCGCCCCGGGCGCCCCGAGTTGGCGGCACGGACCGCGCACCGTGCAGGGCCGCGGACCGCGGGACACTTACGGCTAGGGACCGCCTGGAGTGCTTCGACAGCGCCTTACGAGCCATCGTCTCGACACGTCCGGAGCCGATTTCTGACGTTCGTGAAAACCGAGGGGACGATCCCCGCTGAAACTTCGTGCTCAACGGCGCGGAATCGGGCGCGAGGCCGCTGAAGCTTGATAGGCTAGGGTGCGGAAGTGTCCAGGGCTGAGAAAAGCTCTGAGAGGCCCAGAAAAGGATCAATCAAGGCATGAGTTCAGAACAGGCTGCTGCAGCGGACGACTACGGCGCCGGAGCTATCCAGGTGCTCGAAGGGCTTGAGGCAGTACGCAAGCGGCCTGGCATGTACATCGGATCCACCGGTCCTCGAGGGCTCCATCATCTCGTCTACGAGATCGTGGACAACTCGGTGGACGAGGCGCTCGCCGGCTTCTGCGACACCATCGACGTTACCATCCTCGAGGATGGCGGCGTCCGCGTCGTCGACAACGGCCGCGGCATCCCCGTCGACCCCCACTCCTCGGATCCGAGCAAGTCGTCGGTGGAGGTCGTGCTCACGGTGCTCCACGCCGGTGGCAAGTTCGGCGGGGGCGGCTACGCGGTCTCCGGCGGACTGCACGGCGTCGGCTCGTCGGTCGTGAACGCGCTCTCCACGCGCTTCGCCGTCGAGGTGAAGCGACAGGGTTTCACGTGGAACATGTCCTTCACCGGCAGCGTTCCGGATGCGCCGCTCGCGCAGGGCGCACCGAGCGAGGAGACCGGTACCACGATCACCTTCTGGCCGAGCCCGGAGATCTTCGAGACGATCGAGTTCGACTACCAGACGCTGCGGACCCGGTTCCAGCAGATGGCGTTCCTCAACAAGGGCCTGCGCATCGTCCTCACGGATCTGCGGCCGCAGGATCCGGTGGAGAACGACGCGGGCGAGCTCGTCGCCCCGGCACCGCCGCGCGACGAGTTCCTCTACGAGCGCGGCATCGAGGACTACGTGCAGTATCTCAACGCCGCCAAGCGCGCCGAGATCGTCAACGAGGAGATCATCTCGTTCGAGGCGGAGGACACGGAGCGCAAGATCGCGGTCGAGGTCTCGATGCAGTGGACGACGGCGTACACGGAGAGCGTGCACACCTACGCGAACACCATCAACACCCACGAGGGCGGCACTCACGAGGAGGGCTTCCGCGCGGCGCTCACCACGCTCGTCAACCGCTACGCGCGCGAGAAGAACCTGCTCCGCGAGAAGGACGACAACCTCTCGGGCGACGACGTGCGCGAGGGGCTCACGGCGGTCATCTCGGTGAAGCTCGGCGAGCCGCAGTTCGAAGGGCAGACGAAGACCAAGCTCGGCAACACCGAGGCGAAGGCCTTCGTGCAGAAGGTCGTCGGCGATCAGCTGGGGGACTGGTTCGAGCGGAACCCCGGTCCGGCCAAGGACATCATCCGCAAGTCGATCCAGGCCGCGACCGCGCGGCTCGCCGCGCGGAAGGCCCGCGAGACCGCGCGCCGGAAGGGGCTCCTCGAGTCCGGCGGCATGCCTGGCAAGCTCTCGGACTGCACGAGCAAGGACCCCACGATCTCCGAGATCTTCATCGTGGAGGGCGATTCGGCCGGCGGCTCGGCGAAGACCGGGCGCAATCCGCACACGCAGGCGATCCTGCCTCTGCGCGGCAAGATCCTGAACGTCGAGAAGGCCCGGCTCGATCGCGCGCTCGGCAACGCCGAGGTCCAGGCGATGATCACGGCCTTCGGCGCAGGCATCGGCGAGGAGTTCGACCCCGAGAAGGCGCGGTACCACAAGATCGTGCTCATGGCGGACGCCGACGTGGACGGCCAGCACATCACGACGCTGCTGCTTACGCTGCTCTTCCGCTACATGCGCCCGCTCATCGACCTCGGCTACGTGTACCTCGCGCAGCCGCCGCTGTACCGCATCAAGTGGGCGAACGCGGAGCACGAGTACGTCTTCAGCGATGCTGAGCGCGATGCGCGCCTCGCCGCGGGTTCCGAGGGCGGCAAGCGGCTCATGAAGGAGAGCGGCGTGCAGCGCTACAAGGGCCTCGGCGAGATGAACCACGAGGAACTGTGGGAGACCACCATGAACCCCGAAACCCGCACCCTGTTGCAGGTGACCATGGAAGACGCGGCGATCGCCGACGAGATCTTCGCCACTCTCATGGGCGAGGACGTCGAGGCGCGCCGCAACTTCATCCAGCAGAACGCGAAGGACGTGCGTTTCCTTGACATCTGAGAACGAGACGCCGGATCAGGCGGAGACCGGGATCGACGGCGCGGACGGCGCGGCGATCGACACGGACGCGATCGACACCGAGCCGGGTCGCGGCGCCGAGGGCGAGGAGGCCGTGCACGGCCGTATCGACCAGGTCGACCTGCAGTTGGAGATGCAGCGCTCCTACCTCGACTACGCGATGAGCGTCATCGTCGGGCGCGCGCTGCCCGACGTGCGCGACGGCTTGAAGCCCGTGCACCGCCGGGTGATCTACACCATGTACGACGGGGGCTACCGGCCCGACAAGGCGTTCTCGAAGTGCACGCGCGTCATCGGCGACGTCATGGGCCAGTTCCACCCGCACGGCGACAGTGCGGTCTACGACTCGCTCGTGCGCCTCGTGCAGCCGTGGGCGATGCGCTATCCGCTCGCGCTCGGACAGGGTAACTTCGGCTCCCCGGGCAACGACGGCGCCGCCGCGCACCGGTACACCGAGACGAAGATGTCGCAGCTCGCCATGGAGATGGTGCGCGACATCGATGAGGACACGGTTGACTTCCAGGACAACTACGACGGCCGCACTCAGGAGCCGACGGTTCTCACGAGCCGCTTCCCGAACCTGCTCGTCAACGGCTCCGTCGGCATCGCGGTCGGCATGGCCACGAACATCCCCCCGCACAATCTCCGCGAGGTCTCAGAGGCGGCCATCTGGCACCTCGAGCACCCCGACGCCTCGAAGGAGGAACTCCTCGAGGCGCTCATGGAGCGCGTGAAGGGACCGGACTTCCCGACCGGCGCCCAGATTCTCGGCACCAAGGGAATCCGCGAGGCGTATCGAACGGGCCGCGGCTCCGTCACCATGCGCGCCGTCGTGAACATCGAGGAGCTTCAGGGCCGCACCTGCCTCGTCGTCACGGAGCTCCCGTACCAGGTGAATCCCGACAACCTCGCGGTGAAGATCGCGGATCTCGTCAAAGAGAACAAGGTCCAGGGCATCGCCGACATCCGCGATGAGTCGAGCGGCCGCACCGGTCAGCGCCTCGTCATCGTGCTCAAGCGCGACGCCATCGCCAAGGTCGTGCTCAACAACCTGTACAAGCACACGCAGCTGCAGGAGAACTTCGGCGCGAACATGCTCGCGATCGTCGACGGGGTGCCGCGCACGCTCTCCCTCGACGGCTTCATCACGGCGTGGGCCAAGCACCAGGTCGACGTCATTGTGCGCCGTACGGAATACCGGCTGCGCAAGGCGGAGGCCGAGGCGCACATCCAGCGCGGCTACCTGAAGGCGCTCGATGCGCTCGACGAGGTCATCGCCCTGATCCGCCGCTCGCCGACCGTCGATGAGGCCCGTGAGGGCCTCATGGCCCTCCTCGACGTCGACCAGCTGCAGGCCGACGCGATCCTCGGGCTGCAGCTGCGCCGTCTGGCCGCGCTCGAGCGGCAGAAGATCCTCGATCTCGCCGCCAAGCTCGAGGCGCAGATCGCCGAGTACCAGGGCATCCTCGCCTCGCCGGGGGAGCAGCGGAAGATCGTGGTCGACGAGCTCGGCGAGGTCGTCGGCAAGTTCGGCGATGAGCGCCGCACCACCATCCTGCACGGCTTCGACGGCGACATGTCCATGGAGGACCTCATCCCCGAGGAGGAGATGGTCGTCACGGTCACCCGCGGGGGGTACGTCAAGCGCACGCGCATCGACAACTACCGCTCGCAGCACCGCGGTGGCAAGGGCGTCAAGGGCGCGCAGCTGCGGGCCGACGACATCGTGGAGCACTTCTTCGTCACGACGACCCACCACTGGCTGCTGTTCTTCACGAACACCGGACGGGTGTACCGGGCCAAGACGTACGAGGTGCCCGAGGGCGGGCGCGACTCCAAGGGGCAGCATCTCGCGAACCTGCTCGCCCTCGCCCCCGGCGAGGCGGTCACGCAGATCCTGGACATCCGCGACTTCGCGGCGGGCGGCTACCTCGTGCTCGCCACGCGCGACGGTCTCGTGAAGAAGACGGCGCTCGACGAGTACGACACGAATCGCACGGGCGGCATCATCGCCATCAAGCTGCGCGAGGGCGATGAGCTCGTCTCCGCGCTCATCGCCGACGCGAGCGACGACGTGCTGCTGGTCTCGCGGCACGGCATGTCGGTGCGATTCACCGCATCTGATCAGGCACTCCGTCCGATGGGCCGGTCCACGAGCGGCGTGCGCGGCATGAACTTCCGCGACGGCGACGCGCTGCTGTCGGCCTCGCGGATCGACGAGAGCGGCGGCTTCGTCTTCGTGGTCACGGAGGGCGGCTACGCGAAGCGGACGGCCGTGGACGAGTACCGCGTGCAGCAGCGCGGCGGCTTCGGCATCAAGGTCGCGAAGCTCGACGAGAATCGGGGCGACCTGGTCGGCGCGCTCATCGTGGAGGAGCCGGACGAGGTGCTCGCCGTGCTCGCGAGCGGTAAGGTGGTGCGATCGAACGTCGCCGAGGTTCCGGCGAAGGGGCGCAACACCATGGGCGTGGTCTTCGCACGCTTCCCAGAGCAGGACCGTATCATTGGCATCGCACGGAACACCGAGCGAGGGCTCGACGAAGAGGAGTCCGTCGCCGCGGACACCGAACACGCTGAGAACGAGGAAGACCTGAATGAGTAACACTGTCGCCGACAAGCTGGCCAAGAAGACCCGGAAGAAGGCGCCCGCGAAGCAGGTCCGCCTGAAGCTGGTGTACATCGATTTCTGGTCGGCCGTGAAGTTCTCGTTCCTCGTGGCCCTGTGCCTCGCGATCGTGAGCGTCGTGTCGACGATCCTCATCTACACCGTGCTCATGCAGACGGGCGTCTTCAGCCAGGTCGACTCGCTCTTCATGGACATCGTGGGCGAGGAGAACAGCCTGATGAACATCATCGGCTTCCCGCAGGTACTCGGCTTCGCCGTCGTCGTGGGGATCCTGAACACGATCGTGGGCACGGCGCTCGGCGCCGTCGGCGCGCTCGTGTACAACCTCCTCGTGCGCGTGCTCGGCGGCTTCCAGCTCGGCTTCACGAGCAACTGAGCCGCGCCGCGTGCGCGGCATGCCAGGCAACGCGCCCGGTCGTCGGATCCGATTTCGGATCTCGGGTACTTTCGGGTAATGTTGTTGCTTGGTCACGGGGCTATAGCTCAGGCGGTTAGAGCGCTTCACTGATAATGAAGAGGTCCCAGGTTCAAGTCCTGGTAGCCCCACCAATACACGCACGGGCGGTCGAGCAATCGGCCGCCCTTCGTCGTATCCGGCGGTCGGAAGACGATGGGGGATCCGAGATGGGCGACGGCGCCGAGCGGCCGGAGATCGTGAGCTACGACGGGCTTCCCGCGGCCTCCGGGGGAGCGCACGGGCTTCGGGCGAAGAACCCGCGGGCGGCGCGCGAGCGGGTCGACGCCTTCCTCGCCGCCTGCACCGTCGGGGCCGAGCCGCGCTGGGACCTGCGGATCGCCCGAGGGGGACCGGTGCCGCTTCGCGAGGGGCTCCGTGCTTTCGCCGTCGCGTGCTTCGGAGGTCCCGCGCGCAGCGGAGCGGAGGGCGAGACCTGGCGCGTTCCGGCGTCGCTGGCGCCCGAGGCGCTGGAGCATCTCTCCGCCGCCGACCTCGCGGGTGCCGTGAACGCGCACGGTCAGTCGCTCGCGGTGCTGTCGGCGCAGGCCTCGGTACGGCTGCGCGATCCGGGCACCGGGCTCGCCGATGCGGGTGTGACCCCCGAGGCGTGCGGGGGATTCGCGGTCGACGGCTACGGCCGCCTGCTCGGCGCGTCCGGCGTGCGCGCCGCGTACGGGACCTCGGGCTCCACGCTCTCGCTGTGGCTCTGCCTGCCGGGGGATGCGCGCCTCGAGGCCGCCGCCGCGCATCTCGCCGCGCACACGCCCGTGCGGCTCTCGGCGAAGCACTGGCGGCGTTGGATCCCGCTGCGCGGTGCCGAGGGGTACCGCTCCCGGCGGATCCCGTCACCCGTCAGGTGAGGCCCGTCGCGTGCGGAGCACGGGCGCGCGCGGGGCGCCCCGGTGCTTTTGCGCGCGCGAAACCCGGCGGCTATAGTAGTCCCAGACGATTCCGGCCCCGCCGTGATCGTGGAGGCGAGGCCCGGTTCGGGAGCTCATCTCGGGTCCTTAACTCAGTTGGTAGAGTGCCTGCTTTGCAAGCAGGATGTCGGGAGTTCGATTCTCCCAGGATCCACCACGCTCCCATCGGAGCCCCTCTCCCGCACCGGGCACGCCGGACGACATCCGTTCGCCGAGACGACCGGGCGTCTCGTAGAGTCTCCCCATGCGGCTCGCGATCTCTGCGTTCATCGATCCTGCCACCGTGCCTCTGGTCGCGGAGTCCCGGGAGTTCTACGCCCGCCGGCCTCCCGGCCGGGGGCCCGGCACGCTCGGCGAGCTCATGCGGATCCGCGCGGCCGCCCCGACCGCTCCGACCGCTCGCGAGAGCACGCCGGCGCCGGCGGAGGAGACGGTGAGCGCTGATGGCCGCGAGGTGCGGGTGCGAATCCACACGCCGACGGGGAAGGCCGCCAGGGGAGTGCTCCTCGAGATCCACACGGGTGGCTTCTTCCTCGGTTCTGCCGCCGGCAGCGACACGCGCAATCGTCGTCTCGTGGAGGCTCTGGACATCGCCGTCGTGAGCGTCGACTACCGGCTCGCTCCCGAGCATCCGTGGCCGGCGGCCCCCGACGACTGCGAGACCGCCGCACTGTGGCTCGCAGAGCACGCGGCAGCGCGCTTCGGCACGTCGCGGCTCGTGATCGCGGGGTTCTCCGCGGGCTCCACCCTGGCGGCAGCAACCCTGATCCGGGTCCGGGACCGCGGGATCGACGCGTTCCGCGGCGCAGTCCTGCAGTGCGGAACCTACGATCTCTCCGCGCGGACCCCGGCCGGACGCCGCATCGCGGACGAGTACTTCCTCGCCGCGTACGCCGGATGCACCGCCGATCGCACGCGCCCCGATGTCTCGCCCGTCTTCGGCGACCTCAGGGGCCTGCCGCCCATTCTGATGGTGGTCGGAGAGGAGGACATCCTCCTCGAGGACAATCTCGCCATGGCGACGAGACTGCTCGCCGCCGGCGTCGAGGTGGATCTGCGGGTCTATCCGGCTTCTCCGCATGCGTTCACCAGCCATCCGACCTCCATGGCGCGCACGGCGCTGGACGGCATCGACGAGTGGCTCCGGCACCGCTTCGCACCGACCGGCTGACTCCGGATCGGGTCACCGAATGCTCTGCGCCGGATCCCCGGGCCGGCAGTCGTACGGAAACTCTTGCCGAAACTAGCGTAACCATGCATGATGGTTACATGAATCTCGCACCTCCGACCGGGCAGTGGTTCGTCGCCGACGACGGCCAGCGCTGGTGGTTCGACTCCGGGTCGATCGCGCTCGACTTCGCGTACACCGGGGGATTCCCGGGCCCCGAGGCATGGGAGCTCTGGCACGGGCCCGAGGACATCGCCCGATGGTGGCGCGAGCGCTTCGACGTCGAGGTGCCGGTGGACGAGGAGGAAGCCGTGCGGGCGCGGGACCTGCGTCGTGCCATCGCCGACGCCGTGCTGGCTGCGGCTGCCGGCACCGCGATCCCCGGCGGGGCCGCCTCCGTCATCGACGCCGCCGCGGCACGTCCGGACGTGCCTCGGCAGCTGCGCGCCGAGCCGGCGGTGACCTGCGACCGTCTGCTCGCGACCATCGCGCGCACGGCCGTCGCCGCGCTCGAGCGGCCGGAGCGCGTGCGGGTCTGCGGAGCGGACGATTGCGCCGTGATGTACCTCGACATCTCCCGATCGGGCAACCGCGCCTGGTGCTCGATGCGGCGATGCGGCAACCGGCAGAAGGTCCGTGCGCTCCGTGCGCGACGCGCGGCATCCGAGACCCCCGACGATGGGGCATCGCAGCCCCGGGAGGAGCACCACTCATGACCCTGCAGCGAGCGGCACAGCCGATGCCCGTCGACATCGCCGAGATCCTGGCCGAACAGCGTCTCCGCGACGCCTACGACGACCGGCCCGCCTACCAGCGCAACGACTATCTCGCGTGGATCGCTCGGGCGAAGCGACCCGAGACCCGGACCAAACGCATCACGCAGATGCTCGACGAGCTCGCCGAGGGCGGCGTGTACATGGGAATGCGCCACCGCCCCTCCCGCCGCTGATCCGCCCTACGGACGCGCAACCTGAACGGCCCGGCCGCGCGGCGAGATCGGCGCACGCCCTCAGAGGCCCCGAGCGTCACGCTCCGCCGCTGCGGCTCCGGGCGCGAGCGCCGCGGCGCCCGAGCAGGAGCGCACCGGCGGCGGCGAGCAGGATCGCGGCGCCCGCCGCCGATCCGAGCGGCGCCGAGCCGGTCGCCGCGAGCGCGGGGGCCGCCGGTGCCTGCGGCGCGGGCGAGGACGGCTGCTGCTTCGGCGGATCGACGGGCCCCGGAGGTTCCGTCCGGGGCGCCGGGCTGATCTCGAGCACGGCGACGGCGCTCGTCGAAGACGCATGTGTCGCGTCTCCGGCGTAGGCGGCCGTGATCTCGTGCGATCCGGCCGCCAGCGTCGTCACCTCGAGCGTCGCGACGCCGTCCGCCAGCTCTGCCGTGCCGAGCGGCACACCGCCCGCGAAGAACTCGACCTCGCCGCTCGCGGCGTCCCCCGCCGGGTCCGTCAGCACCGTCGCCCGGAGATGCGCGGGGTCGCCGGCAGCGAGGGGGCCGGCGGGGATCGCGAGCTCCGTGGCGGTGGCGATCCGCTCCACTCCGAGCACCACGGGCTCGGAGGTCGACGCGGCGTGCACGGCGTCGCCGCCGTAGACGGCGGTCAGCTCGTGCGCCCCGACGGCGAACGCGGAGACCGCGAGTGCGGCCGATCCCGCGGCGACGGGGGCCGTGCCGAGGGAGGTGGCGCCGTCGAAGAACTCCACCTCGCCGCTCGGGGCCGTCCCCGAGACCTCGGCGGTGAGCGTCGCCGTCTCTCCGACGGTGATCCGATCGGGGGAGACCGAGAGCGAGGTCGCGGTCGCGGCCGGCGAGACCGTCACGGTGACGGGGGCGGCCTCCGAATGCCGGGTGGTGCTGTTCCCCGTGAAGCGCGCACCGAGTTCGTGCGCCCCGAGGGCGAGTGCGACGCCCTGAAGCGCGGCGGTTCCGGTCGCGGGATCGACGGAGGCCGTGCCGATCGTCACGCCATCCGCGGTGAAGGCGATCGACCCGGAGAGATCGGCGTCCGAGGTCTCCGCGACGAGCTCGGCGTGCAGGCTCAGCGGGTCGCCGAAGGCGATGCTCTCCGCCGATGGGCGCAGCTGCACCGTGCTGGATTCGGTGGTGGCGAAGGTCACCTCAACGTCGATGACGTTCGCATGATGTCCGGGATCGGTCACGGTGACGATCGCGAAGTCGCTGCCGACCCGCTGCGGCGTGTAGGTGAAGGCCCCGTCGGACGCCAGCTCGAGAGCGCCGAGGGTCGGCGCCTCGCTCACGGAGAAGTCGAGGTCCGCACCCTCGGGATCCGTCACGAAACGGGCGAGCGTGTCGGAGAGCGGTGAGCCGAGTTCGGCGCCGAAGGTCATGGGTGTCGCGCTCGGTGGGAGATCGGCGTCGGGGAGCCCGGAGCACGATCCGGTGGCCTCCCAGACGAGCTGCTCCGGGAAGCCGTTGCCCGAGGCACTCACGACGGAGAAGCGGAGCGGGTTGTATTGCGGCAGTGCGCTGTAGGCGGTGCTGCTGCTCAAGCCGGGCACCGTGCTGAGCGGCTGCGCCGAATCGGTGGCGAAGAGCACGGTGCCGGCGTCGTCGACGACGCGCACCCGGTAGGCTTCGACGCCGGAACCGGTGTTGTCCCGATCGAAGGTCCACGTGCCCTAGCTGTACCCGAAGTTCGCGCAGCCGAGCGACACGCTCCGGGGCTCCGCGACCTCCAGCGCGCGAGCCGGGGCGGATACGACGAGGCCGCTGAGAACGAGGGCGAAGGCGGCGACGACGCCGAGGATGCCGCGCATGAAAGTGAGCATAGTCCAAGTTTGGCGTGCAGCCGGTGAATCTTCGGGATCCGCTGTCCGAAGCATCGGCTCGATGCCGGGGGAACTCGGCGATCCCGACGTATCCGGGTGGTCGCGGCGGCGATCCCGGTGGTGGCACGGGATCCCGGCGGTGTCGCGGGATCCCGGTCGCACCGCGGTGCGCGCCGAGCGAGGGACGGCCTGCGCCTCAGCGCTGCCGGTCCTCCGGCCAGTGCGCGGCGAGCTTCTGCAGCAGCCGCGCCAGCTCGCGGCGCTCGTCGGCGCCGAGGTGCTCGAGGGCCGTCGCAAGGGACTTCCGCCTGCGGCCGCGCAGTCCGGAGGCGACGCGGCGCCCCGCGTCCGTGAGCACGACGCGGCTCCGTCTCGCGTCCTCGGGATCGACCTCCCGCCGCACGAGATCGCGGGAGACGCCCTGCTTCACGAGGCGGGAGGCGCGCGGCTGGTCGACGCCGATCGCCTCGCCGATCGCGCTGACGTTCAGGGGTTCGGGGGCCGAGGCGAGCGCCTCGAGCATGCGGAAGATCGCGGGGGGTCCGCCCCGGTCGGCGTGGCCGCCCCAGCCTCCGCCCGGTCGTGCGCCGAAGCGGTCGTCGAACGGACCGCCGCGCATGACGCCCGGGGGGAACGCCCCCTGGCCGAACGGTCCGCGTCGCCGTCGATCGGGGCCGCCGCCGTGGCCGCCGCCGTTGTGGACGTCGTCGCCGAGCGGGCCATGTCCGCCGCGTCCGCCGAAGTGCGCGGCGCCGTGCGAGGCGCCGTCCGCTTCGCGGGCCTCGCGAGCGTCCCGGTACCCCCCGCGGGGGTGCGCACCGCGCGCGCCGCGGAGTCGGGAGAGCGCGTCGGCGATGGCGTCCGCGGGGTCGAGGTCCTCGGGAGTCATGCCTCCACTTTACATGCACCTTGACATGCAAAGTCATTGCATGTCACACTACATATACATGCATCATGACAAGTAAGGAGCGAACATGACGTCGCACACCACCCCTTCACCCGCGGGCGAGGAGTCCGTACCGGCCGCGCGGGAACCCGGCGGCTCCGAGCGACCGCTCGGCTACTGGATCCGAGCCGTCGATCGACTGCTCGATGCCGAGTTCGCCCGCACCTTCGTCGACGTCGGCATTTCCCGCCGTGATTGGCGCGAACTCAACCGGATCGGCGGCACCGCTCCCGGTGGACGCGATCCGCGGCCGCGGTCCTCCGGGCGCGGGCGCACCAGCCGGCGCGCGCTGGAGGCGCGCGGCTGGATCGCACACGACTCGGGGGAGTGGCGCCTCACCGAGGCCGGCCGCGCGGCGTTCGCCGAGCTCACGGCGCGCGTCGAGAACATCCGCGCCACGGTCTCCGACGCCGTCGCCCCCGACGATCTCGCGACGACCCTCGCGTCGCTGGAGCGCATCGCGATCGCGCTCGGCTGGGACGCGGAGACTCCGCTGCCCCGGCGTCGGACCGGGCGGGGTGCGCGTCGATCCGGCGCGGGATCGGTCGACGGGCGTCGCTGGCACGGAGGTCACCCGCCCCACGACGGACATCGTTTCGAGGACGCACGTTGTTTCGAAGACGCGCATCGTTTCCACGACGAGCCTCGCCGCGGCGCGGACGGAGATCCGCGCGGGCACCGCTGGGACTCCCGCGGACACAGCTGGGCGTCTCGCGAGCATCGCTGCGATTCTCGCGAGCACCCCCGGGAAGCCCGCGAGCTGCGTGGCCGCTCCCGTGCCGGCTGGGACGACGCGCGTTCGTGGCACGATCCGGAGGGAGTGTTCCACGTGGAACACGACCGCGGCGCGCCAGGGCAGCGCGGCGGATCCGGACGCGGCGGGCGCGACCGCGCGGAGGGCCACCGCGGCTCGGATCGCCGGCGCGCGGCGATGGCCGCGTACGAGCGCGGCTTCCGCGCCGGCTTCGCGAACGGCCGAGAGGGCTGACGAGGCCGGCGCCGACGCCGCCTCGCCGTGCGCGGTGACGGCACCGCCGGCGCGGCCGCCGTCGGCCGCCGTGCGAGCCGGGCCGCCGAGGAGGCTTCGGGAAAACCCGAAGCCGACGCTCCGGCGGGCAGGGTGTCGGCCCGGGGGAGGCACGACCTAGCGTAGAGGCATGACGATCACGAGCGATCCCCCGAGCCCGGCTCCGAGACCGGACGCCCCGCAGGCGGCGCAGCACCCGAGCCCGGCCGCACCGGGCACCCCTGCCGCGGGCCAGGCGCCCGCCGCACCGGGCGGTCCCCCGAGCCCGGTCGCCGGCCGGATCCCGGCCGGCGACCACACCCCGACCGGAGGTGACGTCCCGGCCCCCGATCCGGGGCTGGTCGCAGCCCAGAACGGTTCCGCGACGCGGACCCCTGCCGCGCCGACCGGATCCGGCGCCGCTCGCGACGCCGCGGCCTCCGTGGCTTCCGCGCACTCCGCCCGTCCGCCGTACCGCATCGCGCTGACGATCCTGCACCTCGCGGCGCTCGGCATCGTCGGCCTGATGATCCTCGCGGGGCTCCTGCCGCTCTTCGGCGCGGGCGTGGGGCTGCTCATCGTGGGCATCGGGCTCGTGTTCCTCGTCGCCCTGGTCTACGCGCTCTTCGGGATCGGCTGGTTCGAGACGGCCCGCGTCTCGGGCCTCTACGGGGTGCGGACCGCGGCCCTGCGCTGGAGGCGCGCGGAGAGCGCCGGGTTCAAGGGCTGGCTCGTCGCGCTCGCCCGACAGTCGGTCGACGGACGGATGTGGCGCGCGATCGCGCACTTCGGGATCGCGACGGTGCTCGGCGCGATCATGCTCGGCCTCGTGCAGGGCGTCGTCAGCGGCACCGTCTCGACGCTGCAGGGCGGCGTCGTCTGGTGGCAGCCCGGACTCCTCGGCGCCATCGTCTGCGCGGCCGGGGTCGTCGGCATCGCGCTGCTCCACCGGATCATCGCGCTCGCGATGCTCGGATCCGCGGCTACCGAGGAGCAGCTCGTCGCCCAGGTGCGCAGCACGGCCGAGCAGCGCGAGGGCGCGGTGCGCGCGGCCGACGTCGAACGCACCCGCATCGAACGAGATCTGCACGACGGCGTCCAGCCGCGGCTGGTCTCCGTGGGCATGACCCTCGGACTCGCCCAGGAGAAGATCGACACCGACCCCGAGGCCGCGAAGGCGCTCATCGCCGAGGCGCACACCTCCACGAAGGCCGCCATCACCGAACTGCGCCAGCTCGCCCGCGGCATCTACGCCTCGGTGCTCGACGATCGCGGCCTCGACGCCGCGCTCTCCGCGCTCGCGGCCCGCTCCCACATCCCCGTGCAGCTCGACGTCCGTCAGGCCGAGCGCTGCGGGCGGGACGCGGAGGCGGCCGTCTACTTCGCCATCGCGGAGACCCTGACGAACGCCGCGAAGCACTCCCGCGCGAGCGAGGCGCGCGTCGTCGTGCGCCTGCGGGAGACCGACGAGACGGGCGGGCGCCGGCTCTGGGCGCGCGTCGAGGACAACGGGATCGGCGGGGCCAGGATCGTGCCTGGGGGCGGACTCGACGGCGTGCGCAACCGCGTGCTCGCCGCCGGCGGGACGAGCCGTCTGGACAGCCCGATCGGCGGGCCGACGTCGTTGGAGGTGAGCGTGCCATGCGCATCCTGATCTGCGAGGATTCCGTGCTGCTGCGTGAGGGGCTCGTGCGCCTGCTCGAGCACGGCGGGCTCGAGGTCGTCGCGGCGCTGCCGGACGCGGACGAGCTGTCGGCGACCGTCGAGCACACCGATCCCGAGCTGTGCATCCTCGACGTCCGGCTGCCGCCCACGTATACCGATGAGGGCATCCGCGCGGCGATCGAGCTGCGCCGGGCGAGGCCCGGGCTGCCGGTGCTCGTGCTCTCCCAGTACGTCGAGGAGCGCTACGCGAGCGAGCTCATCGCGGGGCAGGGCGGCGCCTTCGGCTACCTGCTGAAGGACCGGGTCGCCGACGTCGGGGACTTCCTCGACTCCGTGCGGCGCATCGCGGACGGCGCGACCGTCCTCGACCCCGAGGTCGTCTCCCAGCTCCTCGCCCGACGGGGACGAGACGATCGCATGGCGGCGCTCACGGACCGCGAGCGGACGGTGCTCGCGGCCCTCGCCGAAGGCCGCTCCAATCAGGCCATCGCGGGGCTGCTCTTCCTCTCGGAGGCGAGCGTCGAGAAGCACATCACCGCGATCTTCCAGAAACTCGGCCTCGATGCCGACGGCGGAGGCAACCGCCGCGTGCTCGCGGCGATCGCCCACCTCACCAGCACCGGCGTGCACCCCGCGCCATCCGGCGCCCCGAACGGCGCCGCCACGACCATCGCACAGACGGGACAGCGACCATGACTCACGACGACCGCACCGGCACCCCGGAGGACCGCGCCGCGCCCGACCCGACGCAGACGCCCGGCCCGCACGCGGCCGCCCCGCGCGTCGGCGCCCCGAGTGCCGGCACGCCCGGCGCCGCGGCCCCGAGCACCGCCGCGCGAGCGACCCTCATCGCCACCGCCGTCGTGGGCGGGGTCGCGCTGCTCACCATCGGCGCGCAGACCGCCGCGGGCGCGTTCGCCCCCGGGCCGGGCGTCGTCCTCGAGGAGTTCACCGACGGGGCGACGGTCTCCTCCGGGGGCGCCGCCGACGGCACGGAGCAGCACGAGTTCCTCGATGCGAGCGACGTCGCGGAGCTCGAGCTCGACATCTCCGCCGCGGAGTTCACGATCGCGTTCGCCGAGACGGATGAGGCCGAGCTCCGCGTCGCGGGTCCCCGCGCGGGCTCCTGGAACTGGGAGACCGAGGAGGGCACCCTCTCCGTGGAGGCGCCCGACACCGGTTTCGCGGCGGCCTGCCTCATCGACTGCGCTTCGAACGATCACCTCGACCGCGTCACCCTCACACTGCCCCAGCGCCTCGCCGAGTCCGGGAAGCTGAGCGTGGAGGCGGACGTCGCCGCGGGCACCCTGCGGGGCGCGGGCGACTTCGACCGGCTCGGCCTCGAGATCACGGGCGGGGAGGTCGAGATGAGCGGCTCGGCTCGCGCGCTCGAGCTCGACGTGCAGGCGGGGGAGTCGCGCCTCGAGCTCGCCGACGTCGCGACCGCGGAGATCGATCTCAGCGCCGGGGAGGCGCGCACCCGGCTCACCGGAACCGCACCCGACGCGGTCCGTCTGGACGCGAGCATGGGCAGCGCCGAGCTGCAGCTCCCCGAGGCCGAGTACCGCGTGGACGTGCGCGGGGAGCTCGGCGAGGTCGACAACCGCCTCGCCTCGGCGGACGATTCCGCGCACGAGGTCGTCGTGCGCGCCCGCGCCGCCGAGGTCCTGCTGCGTTGACGGGCGGGCCGGGCGGGCCGCCCCCGCCGCGCCCCGCCGCCCGGACGTAGACTGGGGCCATGACCCGCTGGCGCGATGACCTCCTCGGTCCGGGATTCGCGTGCACCGACCTCGAACTCGGCAGCGACGCGGAGGGGCCGCTGCTCGCGACGCTCGTGCGCGCCGTGCCGGAGCACCGCGGCTGGTTCGCGCGCTGGCTCGACGACCCGCCGCCGCTCGCGGGCGTCGACGTGCTCTACGTGCACGGCTGGTCGGACTACTTCTTCCAGCGCGGCCTCGCGCACTTCTGGACCTCGCGCGGGGCCCGCTTCTTCGCGCTCGATCTGCGCAAGTACGGGCGCAGTCTGCGACCCGGTCAGACCCCCGGATACATCGACGACCTCGCCGAGTACGACGCGGAGATCGGCCTCGCGCTCGAGGCGATCGAGCGCGAGGCGGCGGCGGACCGCGTCCCGCGGCGGGGGGCGGGCGGGCGCTCCCTCGTGCTCTTCGGGCACTCGACCGGCGGCTTGATCCTCAGCCTGTGGAGCGCGCGGCACCGCGGTCGTGCGCAGGGGCTCGTGCTCAACAGCCCCTGGCTGGAGTTCCAGCTCGCGGGCCGGATCAGGCAGCTCATCACGCCGATCGTGGGGTTCGGGGCCCGCATCAATCCGCGCGAGGTCGCCCCGCAGCTCGATCTGGGCTTCTACTCCCGGGCGCAGCGGGAGGCGGGTGCCGCCGAGGAGCTCGCCGGCGTCAACGCCGAGTGGCGGCCGGACTTCACCCACTCGGTGCACGCGGGCTGGATGCAGGCGATCCTCGCGGGCCACGCCCTCGTGGACGCGGGCCTCGACCTCGCCGAACCCGCGCAGGTGCTGCTGTCGGCGCGCTCGGCGCTGGCCCTGCGCTGGAGCGAGGAGATGACGCGGGCGGACACCGTGCTCGACGTCGACGCCGTGGCCCGGGCGGCGCTGCGGCTCGGGGCCACGGCCACGATCGACCGGGTCGACGGCGCGCTGCACGACGTCTTCCTCTCAGCCGACGGGCCCCGTGCCGAGGCCTACGCCAGGCTCGACCGCTGGGTGACCGGCTGGCGCGCGGCCGAGCGGCGCGGCGGAGGCCCCGCGACGCAGTAGGCTCGAGTCATGGATCTTCGAGTTGCGGCCTACGCGGTCGTCGAGCGACGCGGCAAGATCCTGCTCACGCACTGGCGGCGCGGCCATCTCCACGGCTGGACGCTGCCGGGCGGCGGCCTCGAGAGCGGGGAGGATCCCCGTGACGCGGTCGTCCGCGAGGTCATGGAGGAGACCGGGCTCGAAGCGAGGATCGGCAAGCTCCTCGGCGTCGACTCGCGCGTCATGGTGCGCGAGGAGGTGCCCGAGGGCAGCGATCCCGAGCTCCACACGATCCGCATCGTCTACCGGGCCTCCGTGAAGGACGGCCCGCTCGTCAACGAGGTGGACGGCTCCTCGGACGAGGCCCGTTGGGTGCCGATCCGGGAGATCAAGGCGCTGCGCACCCTCTCGCTTGTGCAGACCGGCATGCGCATGGCCGGCATCAACCGGCGTCCGCCGGCGAAGGGCGGGGCGAAGGCCCCGGCCAAGGGCGGGCAGAAGCCCGGCGCGAAACCGCGATCGGGCAAGCCGAAGAAGTAGGCGCCCGCGGGAACGCGAAACGGCGCCCGGCCGCAGCCGGACGCCGTCGCTTCGGACGCGGCGATCAGTTCTCGGGCGCGACCCAGAGCTCGTCGTCGGTGCGGAACGCCTGCCACAGCGCGTAGCCCACGCCCACGGCGGCGATGCCGCCGAGCACGAGGGCGATGACGCCGCCGGCGCCGCGCTTCTTCGCCGGCTGCAGGTAGCCGGTGCGCTCGCCGAAGCCGCGGATCTGCTTCGCGGCGTCGCGCTGCTCGAGCTCGTCGAGCTTGTGGATGGTCGTGGCGAGCGCGCCGGCGACCACGGGGGTCGTGACCCGGCGGATCGTGTCGGCTGCGCGCCGCGCCGAGGCGACGCCGCGGTCGATGGTCGGCCGCGCCGCCTCGAGCGCGTCCTCGACGCGGGGGGCGAGGTGCTCGTCGCTCAGACGCTTCGCCTGGCGACCCGCCTCGTTCAGGACGTCGCCCGCGTGCCCGAGCACGATGCGCTGCTGATCGAGCAGCTCCTGCGCGTCACCCCGCAGACGACGGAGTTCGCGTCGGCGCTTGCGTGAGAGATTCATTCCTGTCCTCCTAGCTCGGCGAGGCAATGCCATGAGCGACTTCGCTCGTACGTCCACGCTACACCGAACCGGCGCGGCCCGTACGGGGGCGGGTGGCGCGATCGCACGAGATTCCCAGCGTGCACGCGCGGATCGGGGCCGGCCACGCCGGGAGCGAACGCGCTCCGCGGGCCGGGGATTCCCCCGGGAGGCCCCGCATACACTAGATCCCATGACCATTCACACCTCCGTTGCCACCATCCACACGAACCACGGCGATATCGTGCTGCACCTCTTCGGCGACCACGCGCCGAAGACGGTGAAGAACTTCGTCGACCTCGCCCAGAAGGGCTTCTACGACGGCGTCATCTTCCACCGGATCATCCGCAACTTCATGCTTCAGGGCGGCGATCCCACCGGCACCGGCACGGGCGGCCCCGGCTACACCTTCGACGACGAGATCCACCCCGAGCTCGTCTTCAACGCCCCCTACCTGCTCGCCATGGCGAACGCGGGCAAGCGCCCCGACATGACCGGCCGCCTCGCCGGCACCAACGGCTCGCAGTTCTTCATCACCACCGTCGACACCCCGCACCTCAACGGCAAGCACACCATCTTCGGCGCCGTCGCCGATGACGCCTCGAAGGCCGTCGTCGACGCCATCGAGGCCGTGCCGACCGGTGCCATGGACCGCCCCGTCGAGGACGTCGTGATCACCGGCGTCGACATCGCCGAGGCCTGAGCGGCGTGACGAACGGATCGGGCCCGGCATTCGGCGAGCGCGTCGAGTACGGGCCCGACGACGTCTGCTACCGTCACGCCGACCGGCACAGCTTCACGCTCTGCCAGCGCTGCGGCCGCACGATCTGCGCGGACTGCCAGAACGTCTCGGCGGTCGGCGTGCTCTGCCCGGAGTGCGTGCGGCAGACGCGGCCGGGCGCTGCGAAGCGCTCGGCGCGGACGGCGAGGGTCGCGGGGCGGCGCTTCGCCGGCTCGGACGCCCCGGTCACCTACGGCATCATGATCGCGTGCGCGGCGGTCTTCCTCGCGCAGCTCGCGACGCACTACTTCGGCGCCGATCAGGTGACGCGGGCGCTCTGGTACGCCCCGCTCTACTCCCTGCCCGACGCCGTGCTGCCCCCGGGGCTCGCCTTCGAGCCGTGGCGGATGGCGACGGCGATGTTCGCCCACTCCACGGGCTTCATTCTGCACATCCTGTTCAACATGTACGCGCTGTGGCTCTTCGGCCGCAACCTCGAGCAGATGATCGGGCGCACGGCCTTCGTGCTGCTGTATCTCTTCGCCGGGCTCGGCGGTTCGCTCGCCGTCATGTTCTGGGTCTACGCGGATCCGACGAGCATCAACGTGCCGACCGTCGGCGCCTCCGGGGCGATCTTCGGCGTGCTCGCGGCGACCCTCGTCGCGTATCGTGCCGCGCGCGTGAACATCACCTCGCTCGCCGTGCTCATCGCGATCAACTTCGGGATCGGACTGCTGCCGGGCGCGGGGATCTCGTGGCAGGCGCACCTCGGCGGGGCGATCGCGGGGGCGGCGACGATGGGGCTGCTGCTCGCGACGCGCGGGCCGCGGCGCCGCGGCGCGAGGATCGCGGTGCTCGCCGGCCTCGGCGTCCTGCTCGTGCTGCTCGCCGGAGCGTACTTCGTGTGGCTGCCCGCGGGCGTCTGAGCCTCGCCCGGAACGTGACTGCGGCCCCGACGGTTGTCGGGGCCGCAGTCGTGTTATCCACAGGCCTATCCCCAGCTGGGGAGGAATGACACCGGTGTGATTCGCCGGGCGGAGCGGGGCGATGCGCCCGGAGCGGGACTCGCTTCCGCGCGCCTCACTTCCACCAGGGCGTCATGAGGAAGCCCACGAGCACGAGGCCGAAGCCGACGAAGATGTTGGCCTGGCCGAGCACGGGCACGGGCAGCTGCAGGTTGGCGCTCGTGATGTAGTAGAGCACGATCCAGATGAGGCCGAGCAGCATGAAGCCGAACATCACCGGCTTGAACCACACCGGGTTGGGCGCTTCCTTGCGCGCCGCCGCCAACTCCGCGCGGTTCTTGTCGAGCTCCGCCGACTTGCGCTTGCTTACATTCTTCCCAGCTGCTGCCATGGCTCCGATTGTACCGGGATTCGCCTGCGTGCCGAGAGCGAAACCGGCGTCCAGGGAGGGCGACCTAGAATATGGAGCGTGGATGAGACGCGCGCAGCACGCGGCAGGCGCCGCCGGGCCCGGCTGAGCCCGCTGACGGTGATCGGCGAGCTGCTGCTGCTCGGCGGACTCGGCGTCTTCGGCTACATCGTGTGGCAGCCGTGGCACACGGGGCTCGCGGTGACGGCGAAGCAGACCGACCTCTCGGCGCAGGACTCCGCGAAGTGGCAGAGCGAGGCGAGCGCCGAGCCGTGGGACGGGGTGGTCCCCGTCGCCCAGCGGCCCGCCGAGGGCGAGGTGTTCGCCGTGCTCCACGCGCCGGCCTTCGGCACGACGTACGCCAACCGGGTCGCCGAGACGACCGACTGGTGGACGGTGCTCAACCTCGACGACAAGGGCATCGGCCACTACGAGACGACGCAGATGCCCGGCGAGCCGGGCAACGTCGCGCTCGCCGGGCACCGCTCCGGCCCGCTCATCAACTCGTTCCGCGAGATCATGAACCTCCGCGTCGGCGACCCGCTGTTCATCGAGACCGCCGACGGCTGGTACACCTACCGCTTCCGCTCGATCGAGTACGTGCTGCCCGACGAGACGGACGTGCTCAACCCCTTCCCGCGTCTCGACGGCACGCCCGGGCAGGACCAGATCCTCACCCTGACCACCTGCCACCCGAAGCTCGCGGGCAGCGACGAGCGGGCGATCGCGTACTCCGTGTTCGAGGGCTACCAGCCGCGCAGCGCGGGGCCGCCGGCGGAGCTCGTGGAGCTCAACCCGACGATGGAGGCCACGCAGGCCCCGAGAGGAGACGCCTCCTGATGTTCTCCCTGATCTGGCGCTTCTTCCCCGGCCCCGCGTGGCTGCGGGTCATCGTGCTGCTCCTCGCGCTCGCGGCGCTCGTGTACGCGCTCATCGCCTACGTCTACCCGTGGGTGGCCCTGCAGTTCCCCGAAGAGGAAGTGACGGTCGGCACATGACCAGCATCCTGATCATCGACAACTACGACAGCTTCGTCTACACGCTGAACGGCTACCTGCAGCAGCTCGGCGCCGAGACCCGCGTGATCCGCAACGACGAGGTGTCCGCCGGTGAGCTCGAGCAGCTCGCGGCCGAGTACGACGGCGTGCTCATCTCGCCCGGGCCCGGCACTCCCGCGGAGGCGGGGATCTCGATCCCCATGGTCGGGATCGCGCTGCGGACCGGGATCCCGCTCCTCGGCGTCTGCCTCGGGCACCAGGCGATCGCCGAGGCCCTCGGCGCCACGGTCACGCACGCCGAGGAGCTCATGCACGGCAAGGTGTCGCGCGTGCGGCACACGGGCGACGCCTTCTTCGCCGACGTGCCCGCGGAGTTCGACGCGACGCGCTACCACTCGCTCGCCGTCGTCCGGGAGACGGTGCCGGGCAGCCTCGTCGTCACGGCGGAGACGGCCGGCGGCATCGTGATGGCGCTGCGCCACGAGGAGCTGCCCATCTACGGCGTGCAGTACCACCCCGAGTCGGTGCTCACCGAGGGCGGCTACCAGCAGCTCGGCAACTGGCTCACGGTCGTGGGCGTGCCGAACGCGGCCGAGGTCGCGAAGACCCTCTCGCCGCTGCTGTCGCGCTGAGGCGCGGCGGCGGGCGCCGGCTTTCCGCCCCGCCGGAGGCGGAGCGGTCGCGGGAGCCGACCCGGCGTCAGCCCGTGCAGTACTTGAGTTCGAGCCGGCTGCCCTGCGGCTGCTGGCCGACGACCGACTGCTCGAAGATCGGGTAGCCGCCGACCGACGGGCAGTCCTTGACGGGCGTGAGGATCATCTCGAGTCCGAGGCTGTCGACCATGTTCTGGGCGAGCTCGAGCGGCTGGTTCAGCACGTCGGGCACCTGCACGCTGCCGTTGGACACCTGCACGTCGACGGCGCTGCCCGAGCTGAGCTCGGAGCCGGGCTCCGGGGAGACCGCGAGCACGCGCTTCTCCGGTTCGATCGGGCTGTCGACGCTCGTGACGAGGCCGATGGTGAGCCCGAGCTTCTCGATCTCGAGGGTGTACTCGTCGATCGACATGCGCGAGAAGTCCGGTACCTCGGCCGTTTTGGGGCCGGTCGAGATGTAGAGCGTGACCTCGTCGCCCGGGTTGAGCACGGCGCCGGCCTCGGGGTCGCTCGAGATGATGTGCTCGGCGTCCACGTCCTCGCTCGTGCGCTCGATGGTCACCGGCACCAGGTCGCGCTCCTGCAGCTGCTCGATCGCGGAGGCGCGGTCGAGGTCGACGAGGGCCGGCACCTCGCGCGAGCTGTCCGGGAGGAACTGCTTCGGGGCGAGGGTGACGAGCCAGAAGACGACGGCGACGATGACGGCGCCGATGGTGAGGATCGCCGCCCACGTCCACATCACCGGCGGACGGCTCTGCGTGCGGGCCCCGCCGCCGCCCTCGGCGAGCTGGCGGAGCGCGAGATCGGACTCCGACACCTCCTCGCCGCCGGAGAAGAGCACGGTGTCCTGGTTCTGCACGGCGAGCTTCGGCATCTTGCCGCTCGCGGCGATGCGCAGGGCGTCCCGGAACTCCGCGGCCGACTGGAAGCGCTTCGCGCGATCCTTCGCGAGACCGTAGAGCACCACGCGGTCGAGCTCGGGCGGGATGCCGCTCTTGCGCTCGCTCGGCGGCGTCGGGCGCTCGCTGACGTGCTGGTAGGCGACCGCGACGGCGGTGTCGCCGCGGAAGGGCACCTCGCCGGTGAGGAGTTCGTAGAGCAGCACCGCCGTCGAGTACAGGTCGGTGCGGGCGTCGATCGCCTCGCCCTTGGCCTGCTCGGGCGAGAAGTACGCGGCGGTGCCGAGGATCGCGGTCGTCTGCTGCAGCGTCGAGGAGGTCTCGGAGACGGCCCGGGCGATCCCGAAGTCCATGACCTTCACCTGGCCGGTCTTGGTGATCATAATGTTCGCGGGCTTGATGTCCCGGTGCACGATCCCGGCGCGGTGGGAGTACTCGAGCGCGGTGAGCACGGCGTCGACGACGCGGCACGCCTCGGCCTGGGAGAGCTGCCCTCGGCGGCGAGCTGGCGCAGGTTCGTGCCCTCGACGAACTCCATGACTATGAAGGGCAGCCGCTTCGGGCCCTCCGCGGTCTGGATGAGGTCGTCGCCGGCGTCGAAGACCCGCACGACGGTGGGGTGCGCCATGCGGGAGGCGGACTGCGCCTCCTGGCGGAAGCGCGAGCGGAACTGCTCGTCGCCCGCGAGATCGGCCTTCATCACCTTGATGGCGACGGGTCTGCCGAGCTTGGTGTCGGTGCCGCGGTACACGGTGGCCATGCCGCCCTGCCCGACGAACTCGCCGATGGCGTAGCGCCCGGCGAGAATGCGCTGCTCGCCCACGCCCGTCGACTCCGGCATGTTCACCTCTTCCGTGCTCAGTATGGTCCGCGATCAGTTTATCCTGTCGCGGCGGCGATCCCTGCAGGGTCGCGGGGAACCCCGGGCCCCGCGCCGTTCAGCCGCCCGTGCTGGCGGTGCCGTTCGCGCCGTTGCCGCCGCTCGAGCTGCTGCCCTCGGGGTTGCCGTTCGCGTCGGCGTCATCGTCGTCCTCGGCCGGCGGGGCCGTGACGACGATGGTGATCGCCTCGGAGGCGACCGAGTCGCGTTTGACGTCCGCCCCGTTGCCGCAGGTGACGGAGTAGGAGACCGTGATGGCGCCATCGGCCGCGCCCGGCTCCAGCGTCGCCGCCGTGATCGTGACGCTCGGGCTCGGCACCGAACCGGAGCCGGAGCCGTCGCCGGAGATGCTCACGTTGTAGGCCTGGAGCGTGAGCCCCGTCGGGCAGCTCGCGACCGGCCAGCTCACGGTGGTCGTGCCGCCCGAGTCGACCGTGGCCGGGCTCGCGGTCGGCGTCGCGGGCGCCGCGACGTCGCCGAAGGCGACGTTGTAGGTGAGCACGATCTCCTCGGCGAAGTCGACCTTGTTCCCCGTCGGGTTGACCGAGGTGACGATATTCACCTGGTCGTCGGGCGCCTGGTTGCCGGCGCGGGTGACGATGTTCGTGAAGCCGAGCCCCTCGAGATACCCCACCGCCACGTCGACGTTCTGCCCCACGATCTGGCTCTCGTCGACGACGCCCGTCGTCGGCGCGGCCGAGGTCGTGGGCTTCTTCGTGGTCGTGGTCTTCGTGGTCGTCGGCTTCTCCTCGCCGCCGCCCGTGTTGCCCCACAGGGCGAAGGCGGTGCCCGCGCCGATGAGCACGAGCAGGGCGATGAGGGTGATGAGCGGCCAGCGCCAGCGGCTCTTCTTCTTCGGCTGCAGCTCCTCCTCCGCCTCGCCCTCGGCGTCGAGGCCGTCGGGCAGCGCGGTCGTGGCGCCGGTCTGCCCCGCGAGCGCGGTCGTCTGCGGCAGCGCGGTGGTCGCCGCGTCCATCGCGGTGGTCGTCTGCGGCAGTGCCGTGGTCGCCGGCTCCTGCGCGCCGAGCACCTGCGGCACGTAGCTCGCCGCGAGCTGCACGTCGCCGCGGTGCAGCGCCGTGGCCGCCTGGGCGAGCTTCGCGGAGGTCTGCGGACGGCCCGCGGCGTCCTTCGCGAGGCACGCGTAGACGAGGTTCCGCACCGGCTCGGGCACATCGGCCGGGAGGTCGGGCGGGGTGTCGTTGATCTGCGCCATGGCGATCGCGACCTGCGACTCCCCGGTGAAGGGGCGCTTCCCCGCGAGGCACTCGTAGGCGACGACGCCGAGGGAGTAGATGTCGGTCGCGGGGGTCGCCGTGTGGCCGCTCGCCTGCTCGGGCGCGAGGTACTGGACGGTGCCCATGACCTGGCCCGTCGCCGTCAGCGGCACCTGATCCGCGATCCGCGCGATCCCGAAGTCCGTGATCTTCACGCGGCCCTCGGGCGTGATCAGCAGGTTGCCCGGCTTGATGTCGCGGTGCACGAGTCCGGCGTCGTGCGCGGCCTGGAGGGAGGTCGCCGTCTGCGCCACGATCCCGAGCACGCGGTTGGCGGGCAGGCGCCCCTCGCGCTCGATGATCGAGGAGAGCGGCTCGCCCGGCACGAGCTCCATGACGATGTACGCGGAGCCCTGCTCCTCGCCGTAGTCGAAGACGTTCGCGATGCCCTCGTGATTGACGAGCGCGGCGTGGCGGGCCTCGGCGCGGAAGCGCTCGAGGAAGCCCGGATCCCCCATGTACTCGTCCTTGAGGATCTTGATGGCCACGGTGCGGCCGATGATGCTGTCGGTGGCCTTCCAGACCTCGCCCATGCCTCCGACGGCGATCCGAGAGCTCAGCTCGTAGCGTCCGCCGAATGTGATCCCTGCCGATGGCCTCATTCGCTCAACACCGCTTCCATTACTCGTTTTCCGACAGCCGTGGGCAGATCGGACGATCCGCCCTCGAAGTTGTATGCCTCGCCGCCCGCGTCCTCGATGACGACCGCGACCGCGACCTGCGGGTCGTCGACCGGCGCGAAGCCCGTGAACCACAGCGTAAAGGGAAGGTCATTCCCGTCCTCGTCCGTACCGTTCTCCGCGGTGCCGGTCTTGCCCGCGACGCGCACGCCGTCGATCCCGGCGTTCTGCGCGAGCCCCTCGGGGTTCGAGACGCCGTGCTCCATCATCTCGCCCACCGCGTCCGCGGTCTCCCGCGAGATCGGCGTGCTGAAGGTCTCGGGCGAGAACTCCTTCTCCGCGCGCAGGTCGGGGGTGATGACCTTCTCCACGAGGTAGGGCGTCATCACCTCGCCGCCGTTCGCGATGCCGGCCGAGACCATGGCGATCTGCAGCGGCGTCGCGCGCACGTCGAGCTGGCCGATGGAGGAGAGCGCGGTCTGCGCCTGGTCCTCGGGGATCTCGGAGGTCGACGGGGTGACGGCGAGGGGGATCTCGATGTCCTGCCCGAAGCCGAAGGCGTGCGCCATCTCGGGCACCGCGTCGCGGTCCATGCTCATCGCGAGCTCGGCGATGGGGATGTTGCAGGACATGACGATGGCCTGCTCGAGCGTCGCCTTCGCCCCCGCGCCGCAGGTGCTGCGCGAGGCGTTCTGCATCACGGCGCTCGACTGCGGCAGCGCGAGCTGCGCCGGGTTCGCGTACTCGGAGCTCGGCTTCGCCTCGCCGGCCTCGATCGCGGCGGCCGCGACGAGGAGCTTGTACACCGAGCCCGGGTGGTACAGGTCGCCGGCGATCGCGCGGTTCACGAGCGGCTGCCCCGGATCGTCCTCGAGCTGGCTGTAGTTCGTGATGATGTCGGCGTCGCTGTTGCTCGAGAGCAGATTGGGGTCGTAGGAGGGCGTAGAGGCGAGCGCGAGGATCCTGCCCGTGTCCGGCTCGATCGCGACGACCGCGCCCGAGAAGCCGCCCTCGGTGAGCGCCGCGACCGCCGCCTCCTGCGCCGCGGGATCGATCGTCGTCTCCACGGAGCTGCCCTGGGGCGAGACGCCGTTCAGGGTGTTCATCAGGCGGGTGAAGAACTGGGCGTTGCCGATGCCCGAGAGATCCTGGTTCATGGCGGCCTCGAGGCCGGTCATGCCCTGCGTGTGCGAGTAGTAGCCGGTGACCGGCGCGTAGAGCGGGCCGGCCGAGTACTGCCGCAGGTAGCGGAAGGAGTCGTCGGTGGGCGTCGAGAAGGCGATCGGGTCGCCGTTCACGAGGATCGAGCCGCGCTCGACCTTGTAGCCGTTCTTGATGGTGCGCGTGTTGAGCTCGTTCGCGCGCAGCTCGTCCGCCGACACGAACTGGATCATCGTGACGGAGAAGAACAGCACCAGGAACATGCCGAACACGGTGCGGGAAATGAACTTCAGCGGCTTGTTCATGCGCGGATCACCAGCTTCGGACGACTGCGGACCGACCCGGACAGGAGGATGAGCAGGGCGATGATGATCCAGTTCGAGACGAGGGAGGATCCGCCCGCGGCGAGGAAGGGCGCCGTGAGGCCGGTGAGGGGGATCACGCGGGTGACGCCGCCGACGACGATGAACACCTGCAGCGCGATCGAGAAGGCGAGGCCGGAGGCGAGGAGCTTGCCGAAGTCGTCGTGGCCGGCGAAGCCGATCCGCAGCCCGCGGCCCACGAGCAGCAGGTAGCACGCGAGCACGACGAACAGGCCGATGAGCCCGAGCTCCTCGCCGAGGCTCGGCACGATGTAGTCGCTCTGGGCGAGGGGCGTGTCGTCGGGGTAGCCCTGGCCGAGGCCCGTGCCGGTCATGCCGCCGTTCGCCATGCCGAAGAGGCCCTGCACCATCTGGTAGCTCGCGCCGTGCGCGTCGGCGAAGGGGTCGAGCCAGTTCGCGAAGCGGTCGCCCACGTAGGAGAGGGTCTGGCTCGCGACGAGGCCGCCGACGAGGAAGAGACCGACGCCGAGGATGATCCAGCCGATCCGCGCCGTCGCGAGATAGAGCATGGACAGGAAGAGGCCGAAGTAGAGCAGCGAGGTGCCGAGGTCGCGCTGGAACACGAGCACGGACATGGCCGCGAGCCAGAAGACGAGCAGCGGACCGAGATCGCGGGCGCGGGGGAAGCGGATGCCGAGCACCTTCTTGCCGACCATCGCGAGCGAATCACGGTTGCGCACGAGGTAGCCCGCGAAGAAGACGGCGAGCAGGATCTTCGCGATCTCGCCGGGCTGGAAGGAGAAGGAGCCGATGTGGATCCACACGCGCGCGCCGTTGATCGTCTGGCCGATGCCCGGCAGCATCGGCAGCAGCAGCAGGATGACCGCGGCGAGCCCCGTGAGGTACGTGTAGCGGAACAGCACCATGTGGTTGCGGATGAGCAACAGCACCGCCATGGCGGCGACGAGCGCGACCGTGGACCACACGAGCTGCCGCACCGAGGTGGACTCCCAGCCGCTGACCTCGCGGGCGAGGTCGATGCGGTAGATCATCGCGATGCCGACCGAGTTCAGGAAGGCCGCGATGGGCATGATGAGCGGGTCGGCGTCGGGCGCGATGCGGCGGATGGTGATGTGCAGCGCCATGAGCGCGAGCACGAAGACGACGCCCGCGGGGAGGAGCTCGGTGGAGAGCGCGCCGCGCACGGTGAGGTCGACGATGACGACGGCGGCGACGCCGATGGCCACGGCGAGGAGGAGGAGCGCGAGCTCGAGGGTGAGGAGGAGTCGGGGCGCGCGCAGCGCCGTGATGCGCTGCAGCACGGTCTCGCTCGTGCGGGTCTTCTCGAAGCTGCGGGGCTCACTCATCCTCGTGCACCCCCAATCGCAGCACGATGTCGCGCGCCTCCTCGAGGGAGCCGGCGCCGAGGGTGCGCTCCACCTGGCGCTGCTCGAGGCCGTCCAGCTCGGAGAGCGGGATGTCGGTGTCCTCGGCGACGCTGTGCAGGGAGAAGGATCCGAGGTTCTGCTGCACGCCGCGGTAGATGATGACGGTCTCGCCGTCGGTGCCGACGAAGTAGCGGGACTGCGTCCACTGGTAGCCGAGGCCGAGGGCGCCCGCGATCCCGAGCAGCACGACGACGGCGCCGAGCGCCCACAGGACGCGCCGGTTGCGGTTGCGGCGGCGGGTCTCGGCGATGAGCTCGGCGAGGTACTCGTCCACGCGCGGCTCGAAGTGGCTCTCCTCGACGACCGGCGGGCGGCGCACCGGCCGGCGGCGGCCGAGGATGCGGGTGCGGGCGGTGGAGACGGCGCCGTCGCGCGGCTCGGGCGCGGTCGCGGCGGAGCCGACGAAGCGGCGCTCGGCCTCCACGAGCTCGCGGGTGTCGTCGGGATCGAGCTCCGGGGCGGCCTCCGTCTCGACGAGCACGACCGTCACGTTGTCGGGGGCGCCGTGGGCGAGGCTCTTGTCGATGAGGGCGTCGACGGCGCCCTGCAACGAGGTGCGGCGGCGCAGGATCTTCTCGATGTCGTCGTCCTCGACGTAGCCGCAGAGGCCGTCGGAGCACAGCAGCCAGACATCGCCCGGGCGGGTGTCGAGCACGCGGGTGTCGACCTGGGGGGAGGAGTCGACGTCGCCGAGCACGCGCATGAGCACGGAGCGCCGCGGGTGCGTCTTCGCCTCCTCCTCGGTGATCTTGCCGCTGTCGACGAGGCGCTGCACGAAGGTGTGATCCTTCGTGATCTGCTGCAGCGCGCCGTCGCGCAGCAGGTAGAGGCGCGAGTCGCCGATGTGGGCGAGGGCGAGGCGGTCGCCGACGGGGATGAAGCCCGTGAAGGTCGTGCCCATGCCGGCGAGCTCGGGGCGCTCGCGCACGGTGGCGCGGAGCTTCGCGTTCGCCTCGAGGATGGCGGTGCGGAGCGCGTTCGTGGCCGTCTCGGCGCTGCCCGTCGGCGGCACGTCGAGGCTCGAGAGCGCCTTCGCGGCGATGGCGGAGGCGACGTCGCCGCCCGCGTGGCCGCCCATGCCGTCGGCGACGAGGAAGAGGTGCCCGCCGGCGAAGCCGGAGTCCTGGTTGTTCGACCGCACCATCCCGACATGCGAGCCGATGGCGCTGGTGTAGGCGACTCCCACGCTCAGGGCCTCAGCTCGAAGGTCGTCGTGCCGATGGTGACCGGGGTGAAGGGCGGGACGGGGACGGAGGCGGTGACGCGGGCGCCGTCGAGGCGGGTGCCGTTGGTCGAGTCGAGGTCGGTGAGGATCCACTGCTCGCCGGTGCGGGCGAGGCGCGCGTGATGCGTGGAGGTGTACTCGTCGACGATGACGAGGGTGGAGTCGCTGGAGCGGCCGATGGTCACGAGATCCTCATCGAGCGTGATCGCGGTGCCGGAGGCGACCCCCGAGGTGATGACGAGGGAGCGCGCCGCGCCCCCGCCGCCGGCCGAGGGCAGCGCGCCGCCGCTCGGCGTGATCGCGGGGCCCGTGTAGGGGGGCGCCGCAGCCTGCGACGGCCGCGGCGCCGCGGGGGCCGGGGCCGGGGACTGCGGCGTGACGACCTGCGGCGCGCCCGAGTCGCCCTTCAGCCGGCGCACCGGGGCGCCGAAGAGGTCGCTGCGCAGCGCGTAGACGATCGCGAAGATGAAGAACCACAGCAGCACCAGGAAGCCGATGCGCAGGATCAACAGGGTCAATTCGCTCATAGGCCCCTCCAGAAGTCCTGGTCGATGCTCGGGGCATCGCCGGACCGGGGATCGGGCGCCTGCGGGGCGGCGCCGGGCGCGCGGTGCGCGCGAGACGGAACGTGCGGGTCTGCGGGGGCCGGGCGGGGCGGCTGCGGCTGCGGGGCGCTCGGCGCGGCGGGGCGCACCTGGGCCTGGGCCTGGGGCTGCGCCTGGGGCACCGAGCGCTGGGCGCGGCCCGGGACGAGCTGGAAGCGCAGCGCGGTCTGGCCGATGGTGATGGCGATGCCGGGGGAGAGGGCCGCCTCGCGGAAGCGCTGGCCGTTGATCTTCGAGCCGTTGGTGGAGCCGAGATCTCGGGCGATGCCGGCCTGGCCGTCCCAGATGATCTCGAGGTGCTTGCGGGAGGCGGCGCTGTCGCCGATCCGGATCCCGCAGTCGGTGCCGCGGCCGACCGTCGTCGTGCCGCGCCGCAGCTCGTGCCGCGCCCCGTCGACGTCGATCACGGCCACCCAGTCGACGGCGCCCTCGACGCGGGAGGCGTCGATCTCGACGACCCCGGTCGTGAGGGCGTGGTCGGCGCGGATCTCGACGTCGGGTTCGCCCATCAGCTGGTAGCTCTGGCGCTTCGCGTGCTTGAGCACGACCCCGCGCAGCTCCTGCTCGAGCGAGGCGCCGAGATTCTGCAGGCGCGTCGCGTCCTTCTCGGAGACGCGGACGACGAAGCGGTTGGGGGCGAGCACGCGATCCCGGTCGACGATCACGGCGCCGATGTCGAGCTCGCGCTTGAGCGCCGAGGCGATCTCCACCGGCTGCACGCCCGAGCGGAAGGTGCGGGCGAAGGCGCCGTTGACGGCGCGCTCGAGCCCGCGCTCCACGCTGTCCAGAATGCCCATGCGCCCCACCCCCGTTCCGTGTGCTCCTGCGCTGCCGCGCCGTCGTGTCCGTGCTGTCGTCAGTGTGCCACCCTAGCCAAGGCGGCCGAATGTGGCCCAGTTTAGCCCGCCGACCGGACGCTTTGGTGTGAGCGCCGCGGTGCTGCTAAGATTGCAGAGTTGTCCAGGCGAGGCCGCCCGGATCACGACTCGCGCGAGTGGCGGAATTGGCAGACGCGCTGGCTTCAGGTGCCAGTGCCCGCAAGGGCGTGGGGGTTCAAGTCCCCCCTCGCGCACGAGGGGTGTTTCACTTCATGTGAAGCCCGAGTTCACGAAATGGCGAGAGCGGCTCGGATCCGGTTCAGGATCCGAGCCGCTTCGTCGTTCGTGCGTGAGTGTGCTGCTCGCGAACCGATACGTGTTCATGCGAGGCTTCCAGCGGTGTGGTCATGACTCCAAGGTCGATTCGCAATCTCGGGTACGATGTGGTGACGGTCAGCTTTCTTACGCGCGATTCCTCACGCCCAGCCCCGTGCTTCGCGAGGCATCACGTGGGAGCTCCGGAACTCAGGGAACTGAGAGCACTGGCCGGGTGAATACGGCCACGGCGCTCAGGAGTTCTCATGCGAATGCGTTCCCCCTCTGCCGCAGGTGTCGTGCTGATCGGCCTCTCGCTGATGCTCGCGCTCTCGGGCTGCGGCCTCTCGGGCGCGGAACCTCGGGAGTCCACGACGGCCCCGACGAGCACCGCGCCTTCCGGGCCGGCTGAGCCTGAGGTTCCTCCTGCGGAGGGCGAGATGCTCGAGATCCGGACTTTGACCCTGCGCCTCACCGAGGATCTGCGCTGGCTTCGACCGGAGTCTGGGGAGCTGACGGTATCGGCGACCGCCCTCATGGACGACGGATACCCGGTGATGGTGACGATCAGTGATCTGCCGGCCGTGCAGAGCGATCTCGATCTCGACGCCCAGGCCTTTCTCGACGTCTCCGCGAACGACCCGAAGCCGACCCGGCTCGACGACCGGACGGTCGACGGAGTGGAGGCCTGGACTGCCGAGGCCTCGGACGACCTCATGCGCTCCCTCTGGCTGGGCGGGCTCCACGAGGATCGGCAGTGGACCGTGGAAATTCAGACCCCGGTCACCATGTCAGAGGACGAGGCCCATCTGCTCCGCGAGCGGATCATCGCGAGCATCGCGTTCGCCTAGGGCGCGCACCACGGTGAGCCCGAGCGGTTCGCCATCGGGATGGAGCCGAGCGGCACTGGCGATGGCCGCGGTGCTGGAAGGATCAATACAGAACTACAGTGATGAGCTCGTGCGCGATTTCTGCCGCGGTGAAGCGTTTCCGGGAGCTCGAGATGGAGAACGAGGTGCTTCGTAGCACGGCGGTATGTGTGTCGCAGGTCTATATCACGACCCCGAGATGACCTACCCGCTCGTCCACGAGCTGGCCGCGACCGGTGCTCGGGACAGGGGGCCGGTCGCGGTGGCGTGCCGCACCCTCGGATGCGGCGAACAGGCCTACGAAATGGCTCGTCGATACCGCCGAACCCCTACGCCTCGTCTGACACCACAAGCACACTGGTCAGTGGGATCTCGTTCCGCCATCGCTCGGGAAGCTCACTGTAGTGTTCGAGCACGAGGCTTACGATGTCTTCGCCGCTGAGGAGACGCAGGCCAGGTCTTTGCTGCTCGATCATTCGTGCGTCCTTGCTGTAGCTCCCCAGAGTTACGAATAGCGAGTGCTCGCCAGGGCCTTGGGTGCCGACGAGTCGTTGCACGTCGGGGGATCCGATGGTGCCTGTGAGGTGCTTGCACTGCACCTTGATCTGAGGCGGCTCCACGCCGAGCGGGTCACGGTGTGCGATGACGTCGACGCCGCCGTCTTGGGAGTACTGGGTGACGCGTGCCTCGTATCCAAGCGCGCGCAGGAGAGCCGCGGTGAACTCTTCAAACTCGCGGTGCGTGATGTTCTTGTGCAGTGTCTCAAGTACGAAGTCGCGCGTGTGGCGATCGATGCGTGAGGCACGCGGCTCGTCACTGACGGCATCATCGCTCTCGCGTGCTGCCACCTGATCGACGGCGATGGTCACTTCATCAATAGACGCGCCATCAGATTCGAGTGCAGCAAGGAACTCCCTGCCGTGGTTGCGCACGCGAAACACGGTGATAGCCGAACCAACCTCGTAGAGAGCGCTCTGTGAGAAGACGGTCCGCGGAATGCCAATCTTCTTCCACTCAACGGCATGACGATGCCGATGTGTCGGGGCATCGACCACGTACTCGTACCCTCCGATGATCACACCAATGTTGATGGTCGAGTCAGGCTTGTACGGCGCGATCACGGTGTCACCGACGCGCATCTCATCACGGAACCGGAAGAGAACGCCGGCCTGGTTGGCGATTGAACGCTGCTTGGCGTTCGGTTCCTGGTCCGCGAGTACCCGCTTGATGCCCTCGCGACCATGTGGGATCTTGCGGAGGTCTCCGACTTCATCCCAGCCGAGGCTGATGAACGCATCATCCACGAGCTCGTTGGTCAACGTGTCGTTGTGGATGCCCCAGATGTTCATGCCGGCCTTTCGGATAGATATGCACTTCGAGTCTAGGGACATAGAGAGGAGCAGGAATCGGCATTCGATTCAGTACGGAGGCCCCACCCGTGTCGCGCTTCGGCGTCAAGCGTCAGGTGTCAGCCCATCTGCGCGAGGCTCGGCGACGCGACCTCGGATGAAGATCAGCAGCACGAGCCCGACGAAGATCACGACGAAGTTGCCCAGCCCGGCGACCCCGGCGAGGCCGTTGTCTGCGGGGTACGCCGCCATGAGCGAGGTCGAGGGGTCGGTCGAGGCGTGGAGCAGGATCGGCCAGATCAGGTTTCCGGTGACCCGCAGCGTCAGATACATGCAGATGCCGAAGGCGAACGTGTAGACGAGCTGGATCACCGTCGAGAGCAGGTCCTGGCCGGAGAGCAGGTTTCCCGCGTGCAGGGCGGCGAACAGCGCCGACGACACGGCGGCCACGGAGATCTCGCGATACCCGGCCGAGCGCATGAGCTTCACGACCACACCGCGGGTGAGCGTCTCCTCCGCGAATCCGATGCAGAGACCCGCGGCCAGCCATGCGATGACGACGCCAGGCCCGGCCCGGGCGTAGTCGATGGAGGCGACGTGCAGCAGGGCGAACAGCAACGGGACGGCGACCCCGATCCACATCCACCACGGTCCGCGGATGGGCTGCGGGCCGAACAGTCCGCGGAGCCAGCCGAGCGAGCACGCGAACAGAATCAGCAGCACTCCGCCGAGCGCGATGGGGAGCGCGTAGTCGACCCAGATCGCGGCGGCGGGGTCCTCGCCGATGGACGCGGCGACGGGACTCACGACCACGATGGACAGTCCCTGGTAGAGCGCGTAGTAGACCGCGACGGCCACGAGCGACCGCCACCAGCCGCCGCGCTCCCAGAACCGATGCCACGCCGACGCCTGCTCATGACTGGCCATCGTGTTCCTCCCCGGAGCCGCCGTGCGCATCCCCGACCTCAAGACTACGGTCGCTAGGGGGACCTCTCGGGGCGCGAGGGTAGCCTCGGCCGGGCCTTGTCGCGTCATACCGCGGATGGTGCGGGTCACCGGTGCGGCCGTCGGGGGACGAGCCCACCCGGAGTTCAAGAAGTAGGAATGTGCCCGCAACGCGCGCGTCATCTCGCCGCACTCGCTCACTTCGACGCGTCGATCTCACCTACACTGACAGCAGTGATTCTCGTTGCGGGCTGTGGGGCTCCGCCGCTTCACGGGATACCGCAACGCAGAGAAAGCCAGGCGACTGCAATGAAGAAGTTGACCGCATTGTCATTGACCGCAGCGATCGTCGTGGGATCGATCGTGGGGACCGCTGGTGCTGCCAGCGCAACCGAGTCCGATAACCCCTGGGTGTCGACGACCGCACAGGTGCGAGGCGGATCCGTGCAGACGGGATCCACTGTGACCATTGACCTGCAGGTGACGACAAAGCTCGCGATCGATGGCCCGCACCTCTCAACCCTCACGTCGCCGGATCGACCGGACGGCACGATGTTCACCTGCGATGACGGGGTGAATACGATCCCCTCACCGCTCCCGAGCGAGGGCGGCGCATTCGTGTCGCCCGACGCCTCGGCCATCGGCAACGCCGTCAACTGCGTGATCATCGCGCCGAACTCGCCCGGTGCTCACAGCCTCACCTTCGTCTGGACCGACTACGACGAGGATCCCCACGGAGAGTCTCAGGTGACGGTGGAATGGACCACACCCGAGCTCGTCGCCGAGGTGTCGGTGGAGAAGTCGATCATCGAGGAGTCCGGAAGCGTTCCGGGTCTCGCCGAACCCGGTGAGACGCTGACGTATCAGATGCGGTTCACGAACACCGGCAACGCCGCCGCCACGCTGCTCGCCTCGGACATCCTGGAGACGGTGCCCGCGAACACGACGGCCGCCGGCATGGATGACTTCGCCTGCGCCGCCGGAGCCCCAGGGGGGACCGGCTGCGCTGCGCACACGGATGTCACGGTGCCGGGCGGTGGCGAGTCAGTCGATCTCACGTTCCGCGTCATCGTCGACGATCCCATTCCGTCCGGGGTGACTGAGGTCTCCAACACCGTCGGGCTGACGGGACCGGACGCCCCGGACTGCTCCGCGGCGCCGAACGCGTGCACGGTGAGCATCGACACGCTGCGGCCGTCGCTGTCGCTCGACAAGAGCGCCGCCCCGACGTCGGTCACCGCCATCGGCCAGCAGGTGGGGTATTCCTTCCGGGTCACCAATACGGGCAACGCCACCGTTTCCGACCTCGTCATCGACGACGTGTTCACCGCCCCTGCTGGTCCCGCACTGAACATCACCTGCGCGACCGCGACGCTCGAACCGGGCGACGTCGTGGTCTGCACCGCGCCGTACGACGCGACCGCCGCAGATTTCGCGGCTGGCAGCATCGTGAACACCGCGACGGCCAACGGCATCGCGGCCGGCCGACCCGTCAGCTCGAACGCGGACGACGCGGTCGTCACCGCCGTGCTCCCCTTCACTCCTCCGGTGACTCCGCCGGTGAAGCCGACCCCGCCGACGCCCTCGACTCCGCCGGTGCCGTCGCCCGCGGCGGTGCATCCGGCCCTGGCCACGCCGGCCGGCGGGCCCGCCCTCAGCAAGACGGGCCAGGAGACGGCGACGGCCGGCCTCGGCATCGCGTTGCTCGCGCTGCTCGGCGGCGGAGGGCTGCTCGGCGTCAGCGCCGCGCGCCGTCGGAGGGCCTCGTCGCAGAACCGGTGAACGGCGTCCGGGGCGCTTCGGCCCCGGACGCCGAAGGCCCGTCTTCGTCCGTGAGGTGCCCGGCAATGCGGCGGTCGTTCCCGTGGCCGGTCGAACCGCAGGGCAAGCCTCGGGGCATCGCGAGGCATACGACCGGAGCGCCTCAGGTCACGCTGTAGACGCGCTGGTGGTCGCCGGGCGTGAACCCGAGCTTCACGTATCCCGCCTGCAGCTCGGGGGTGCGGGCGACCGCGACGAGCACTCGCCCCGCCGGCATCGACCGGACCGTGCGCACCGCGAGCCGGAACACCGCGGCGCCGTCCGCCGCGGTCCTCGCGGCGAGGGATTCGACGACCCAGTGCTCGCCTGCCGGTGTCTCCGGCCCGACGGCGGCGAGGCTCTTCGACGCGCTGCCCTGCCAGATCATCAGGATTGCAGCGATCATCAGCCAGAGCGCCAGGAGGAGGTACGCGAACGCGATGCACTGCGAGAGCGCCACCGCCACCGAGTACCCGGCTCTTAGAAGGAGGACGCATCCGAACTGCAGGAGCATGAAGAGCGAGACGAAGCCGACCGCGAGGATCGTGATCAGCGCCACGTCCGTGCCGACGGATCTGCGACGCACGACGACCATCGCGCGGCTGTCCGTCGTCGCGTATAGGCTGCGGCGCATCCACGACGTCGTTACGGTGATCCAGGACATCGGCAGCACGCCGATCGCCGCCCAGCGCCTCGTCCGGCGCTGTCGGGGCGAGACCGAGTCCGTGCGGACACGTCGTTCGGATCCGCTCATGCGGTCGGCGACCGCACCCCCGAACGCGCTGGCGTGCGTCCAGGCCAAGCCTGCGATCTGGGAGCCCCGTGCGCGCGTCATGTCTCGATCATGTCAAAGCCGCGAGATCGGCGCATCGTTCGTCTTGCCTGTCGTCGCTCAGTCCGGCAGAACCTCGAATCGTCGATCGCACCCGGTGCCGCTGGCCGCCGCCTGCTCGTTCCACATCATGGCTCTGCCGTCGAGCTCGTCCGCGATGCACGGGAGCGCGTCGACGTATGAGGTGCGGTTCGCGTTGGAGGAGAGCACCGCGCCCGCCGGCACCATCGGCATGACCGGGCTCTCGTGCAGGAGCACCGTGCGCGACCCGATGTGCCTCCCGGTCTCGGGATCGAGCACCAGCTCGGTGCGGATGCCCTGCGCGGTCTCGAAGGCGATCCCCGTGCCGGTCTGTCCGGCGAGCTCCACCGCCCATTCGGAGACCTCGACGCCGTCGAGTTCCGACATCGCCGTGAACGCTGCGGACCGGACCTCGACCGGTACCCCGCTCGGGTCGCCGAACACGTCCGGGGCAGTGACGAGCGGGAGCAGCCAGTTGAAGCCTGCCCCCGCGTCACGAGGGCCACCGGGTACGGCTCCAGCTCGCGCGAGCCTCGCCCCTCGAGGCCCCTGGCATCGGTCTCCGCCGGGGGCAGCACCCCCACGAGCCCGGTGTACTCGCCCTCGGTGCGACGGAACTCGCCCGGTCGCAGCTCGAGGTCCTGGAAGCGCACCTGCTCCGCCGCTCTCCGCAGGAGTTCCGCGGCCTCCGCAGTGCGCGTCGAGCTCGGTGCAGTCGCGACGACACGGTCCCCGCGGGGATCCCGAGCGCCGCGCCCCCGAGCGGTCGGAGCCCGCTCAGCTCGGCGATGGCTCCGGGGCCTCCGGGTACTTCTCGAGTGCGTCGGGATCCCGGAGGCCATCGGGATCCAGCGCGAGCAGCGCATCGATACCGGTCGCGTGAGCCGCATCGTCGTCGTGGACGACGATGACCGTGCCCCCCAGCACGGGCGCGTCCCGGCGCGGCACGCACAACTCCTCGGTCACCGACCTCCTGCCGTCCCTCGTATCGAACTCCGCCGTCAGGGTGAACACGGAGTCGTCGTCCGGGTGCGTGTACTGCCAGTCGAGGGACGTGATCCGCGAGACGGTGCGGGTGCCGTGCTCGCGCAGCTGCTCGCGCCGCAGGTGCCCGGCGTATCGTCGGCGCAGCGCCCGGAGGAAGGCGCGCAGCGCGAGCGAGCCCAGCAGCGCCAGCAGCGCCCCGAGCGCGGTGACCCCCAGCGCGATGAGCGGGTGGACGAAGCCCGGCCCGGCGACGAGGAGCCCGAGCCCGCCGCCCAGCAGCCCGGAGACGATTCCGGCGGCGGTGGGGGCGCCGCCCCGCTCGGACCAGGGCTCCGACGTGTCGAGGAAGAACGCGAGCCCGATGCCGAGCAGCATCGTCAGGAGGACGCCGGACACCGTCACGGCTTCCGGCACCGCCGGCCAACGGACGTCGAAGAGGTGCGTGAGCACGGGGTCGCGCTGCAGCGGGCAGACCCGGCCTCCCGTGGGGGAGTCCGAGAAGCATTGCGGATCCATCTGCGGCAGCGCCGCCGCCGCGATCAGGAAGGTCGCGATCGCCCAGAGGCCCGCGACGACGCCGGCCTGCAGGAGGACGCGCGCCCAGCCGTCGTCCGGGGTCGGGAGTGCTCCGGCGGCCATCAGCGCCGCCCCCGCCCTGCGCGGGCGATCATGACGCGCATCCCCTCGGCCGATGCGGGAACGGGGACCCCGGTCCGACATCGACCGGCCCCGAGCTCCCGCCGAGCCCGTGGACGCCGTCGACGTTCCAGCCGCAGCGCCACACCTCCTCGTGCGCCTCGGTGAGGACGACCCGCGTCGTCTCGGGGGAGTAGGCGTGGATCCACCAGACGCTGCCCGGTGCGAAGCGGTCGAGCCAGGAGTCGTCGATCACATCGGCGAGGTACCGCTCCCGGGCTTCCCCGTCGGCATCGACGTATGCGACCCGCACGTTCGGCTCCGCGGTCTCAGCGCCGCTGGTGTCGAAGGCGCGGATCACCGTCGCGGGGTATGCGCGGCTCCGATCGATGAGCGGGATCGGACGATCCTGATCACGGATCGCGCGTCTGATGAGCAGCGGCATGCCGATAACGAACAGGGCGACGAGGGCGATCACGATCCAGAACGGCCACATCATGGAGCGCGCCGCCGCTCGGCCTTCCGGCGGAGCCGTGCCCGGATCCTCCGCAGGCGCTTCGGTACCGGCACCGGGGTCACGATCACCTCGGGCGCATCGTCGCCCGGGTCGAGGGGGCCGGCAGACCCGGGAGGATCGGTGATCAGCACCCACTGATGCTCCGTCGTCTCGCCGGCCGCCTGCGAGACGGGCAGGTGCAGAAAGAAGTAGCCGCCCTTCGCCTGCGGACCGAACAGCGCCTCCGACGAGATGGGAGCCGAACCCGAGGGCGGCGTCCCCGAGCCGGCCAGCCAGCGCTCGAACGCCTCGTGGATCCGCGCCGCCCGCCGGTCGTCGAGCCGGTGGTCGAGCGCGACGTACGTCGCCCACCCGGCCTCTCCGTCGTCGTGGTCGACGGACATCCGGTGGACGGAGTGCGCGCGTCCGTGCGCGAAGATCCGCGCGTTCTCGGCGTCCAGCGCTCTCCAGGCGCTCGTCCGCAGCAGGAGGACGCCCACCGCGCCGAGCAGCCAGAGGCTCACTGCGATCCAGACGAGCCACAGGAACCAGCTCGGCCAGACGTCGACGGATTCGCCGAAGAAGGACGTGTTCCACCCCTGACCCGTCGGATCTGCGATGGCCTGTTGGATCAGGAACCCGAGAGCCGCAAGGGGGAGCGCCACCCAGAGGATCGGGGCGGCGATGAGCACGGTGCGGCGGAAGTCCTCGCTGCCGGCCCAGGCCGCGACCTCGTCGACGGACTCCGGGCGCGGGACGTCACCCGGGCGCAGCACTCCCGGAGGGCGGCCGCTGGAGACGCGGGCCCAGATCTCGACGTTGTCGCCCGAAGTGATCCGCATCCTCGCTCGCCCCCGTCCTGGATCGGGGAGCGCCGATGCGCGGAACCGGGTGGCTCGTGCGGTGCGCGCGAAGGGCGGGTGCCGCTTCGCCGACGGACACCGGCGGCGCCCCTGCCGTCCTCCCCAGTGTCTCACAGCGTGATCTCGCGAGCGATCCGCGGATGCTCGTGCCCGCGGAGCGCCGCCGCTCGAGGCGGTACGCACCCCGACGCGGCCGGTCCGCCGCGCTGATCGAGGCGAGCGGCCCGGCTACGCCCGATCGGCGCCCGCAGCGTCCATCGGCGGCACGGGGGCCGCGCGCTCGGTGTGCACGTCGGTGATGTGCTTCCGCAGACCGTCGGCGAACCGCGAGGGGTCGCCGGCCTGCAGCGCTTCGACGAGCTCGCGGTGCTCGGCGAGGATGAGCTGGCACTGCTCGAGCAGCCGGCCGCCGAGCCTGAACAGCATGTAGCGCTGCCGGTCGGCGAGCCGATCGCTGAGCTCGAGGAGCACCTGGTTGCCGCACACCTCGACGAACGATCGGTGGAACGCCGTCGTCAGGTCGACGAAGCGGTGCACGTCCTGCGTTTCGAGCGCCGCCTGCTGCTCGGCGATCACCCGCGTGAGCGTCCCGGCGAGCGTCTCCATCTGCCCGGGGTCCGCGCGCTGCACCGCAGCGGTTTCGAGAATGTAGCGCGCCTCCGAGAGATCCGCGATCGCGCGATCCCCGAGTCCGCGGACGAGCGCGCCGCGCTTCGGATAGATCGTGATCCACTGCTCCTCCTGCAGCCGCACCAGCGCCGCCCGGACCGGGGTGCGACTCATCGAGAGCTCCGCCGCGAGTCCCGATTCGCCGAGCATCTCGTCGGTGGCGTACCGTCCCTCGATGATGCCGTCCCGAATGTGCTCGTAGGCGCGGGTCGTGGCGGACTCCGATTCCTGCATCAACTCTCGGGCACCTCACTCGTCGGAAACTCCATCACAGCTCCCACGAGTATCTCAGCTTCGCGGGCGCGCACCCCGGCGCCGCGCATGCCGATGCGGTCGTCCGCGCCTCGCTCCCGGTCACTCCTCACGCGAGACGGGGATGCGGCGCACGACGAACAGCATGAGCGGGACGAGTACGACCATCGCGAGGATCGAGAGCGCCGCGAAGCTGCTGACGGCGAGCAGCGGGCCGGCGAGGAACGCGGCGATCGCGCCGCAGAGGTTCGCGAGCGCGTCGACGCCGCCCTGCGAGGACGCGCGGACCTCGGCGTCGACGGTGGCGGCGAACAGCGCGGATCCGGCGACGTTGACGCAGGACCACCCGATCCCGAGCAGGATCAGCGAGGCGACGATCCAGCCCGTCCGATCGGGCCAGAGCGCGCCGAGCACGAGGGAGGCGAGGAGCACCGCGATGCCGGTCCAGATGGCGAAGCGATGGCCGTACCGGTCCGTGATCCAGCCCACGACGGGGGCGAGCGCGTACATGCCGAGCACGTGCAGGCTGATGGTGATCCCCACGAGGTTCACGCTGCCGCCCTGATGCACGAGGTGCACCGGTGTCATGGTCATGATCGACACCATGACGATCTGAGCCGTGAGGATCGCGATGACCGCGATGCGGGCCGGCGCGTTGCTGCGGATCTCGGCGATGATCGGCGCGAATCGGCCGCCGTTGCGGGCGGTGCGCGAGGGCCCGGCGGCGCCGGAGGCCTCGTCGAGGAGCCGGAGGGGGTCGGGGCGCAGGACGAGGAAGACGATGAGACCGGCGAGCGCCAGGCACACGGCCGCGATGAGGAATGCGCCGGCGTAGACCGTCAGCCCGGTCGCACCGCCGATGAGGCCGCCGGGCGCGCCGAGATTCGGACCGAGCACGGAGCCGATCGTGCCGACCCAGACGATGAGCGCGAGCGAGCGCGCCCGGTGCCGTGGCTCGGCCAGATCGGTGGCGGCGAAGCGCGACTGGAGGCTCACGGCCGAGCCCGAGCCGATCAGGAGCAGTCCGATGAACAGCGGCACCACGAGGTCCCACTGCGCCGCCGGGACGAGGAGCGCCGCGCCGGCGGCGGCGATCCACCATCCCGTGGTGAGGGCGAAGCGGCGCCCGCGCCGCGCCGCCAGCGCGCCGAGCGGCAGGCCGAGCAGCGCGGCGCCCAGGGTGCTCGCGGTCCGGGCCAGGCCGGCCCAGGCCTCGTTCTGCGTGACCTCGCCGGCGAGGAGCACGCCGATGGACGGCGCGACGCCGACGCCGACGGTGCCGACGATCTGCGAGAGCACGAGCACGATCATGGTGCGCCGGTGCACTCGGGCGAGGCGGGTGTTCCGTCCGGCGGTCGGCGGAGGGGTGGTCGTCGAGGGTTCCATGCGTGCTTTCCCGAGGCTGCGCGGCAGCGTGCGTGTCGAGCCGGCACCGCGCGGGGAGCGCGCGATGTCCTGCGAGAACTAGGATACAAGAAGAATCCCAGATTGGCGGACGGTGCAACCGCCCGCCCCGGCCGATCCGATGGGATCCTGGATGCGCACCACGGACGCCGCGGCTCGGGCACGCGCCCGACGCCCCGCACGAGACAGGGAGAGCCCATGAGAATTCTGATCGTCGGTGCCAGCGGGCATGTCGGTTCCGCCGCTGCCGCCGCGCTCGAGCCGAGGCACGACGTGGTCGGGATCAGCCGCGGCTCGGACCCCGCGATCGATCTGCGCGACGCCTCCTCGATCGCCGCCGCGTTCGACCGGCTGGGCCGATTCGACGCCCTGATCTCGGCGTACGGCTCGGCGCCGTTCAAGCCCGCGACCGAACTCACGCCCGAGGACCTCACGGCGGCCTTCGCCGGGAAAGTGCTCAGCCAGCTGAACCTGCTGCGCATCGGTCTCGATCACGTGAACGACGGCGGATCGGTCACCCTCACCACCGGGATCCTCGCGCGCGAGGCGATCCCGGAGGGATCCGCCGCGGCGATGGCGAACGGCGCCGTCGAGTCCTTCGTGCGGTCGGCGGCCGGCGAACTGCCGCGGGGGATCCGCCTGAACGCGGTGAGCCCGACGGTGCTCGCCTCGGCCACCGGGTACCACGAGGCCTTCCCCGGCTTCGTCCCCGTGTCCGACGAGCGGGTGGGGCTCGCCTTCGTGCGCGCGGTCGAAGGGATCGGCACGGGGGGTGTGCTCGCGCTCGACTGAGCTCGTCGGACGCGAGCCCCTCGATCCTCTCGGCCAGCGCGCCCGCCGGCTCTTGCGTATTGCATTGATTTCCATCAATATAGAGACATGTCGAATCAGAGCCTGGCGCAGCGGCGTACCGCGCCGAAGCGACTCTCCTCGCTGGACCGGTGGCTGCCGCTCTGGATCGGCCTCGCCATGGTCGCGGGCCTCGTGCTCGGTCGATTCGTCCCGGCCCTGTCGGAGCTTCTCGGCCGGCTCGAGGTCGCCGGCATCTCGGTGCCCATCGGGCTCGGCCTGCTCGTGATGATGTACCCGGTGCTCGCGAAGGTCCGCTACGACCGGGTCGCGGCAGTCACCGGGGACAGGAAGCTCCTCGTCTCCTCGCTCGTGCTGAACTGGCTGGTGGGCCCCGCGGTGATGTTCGCCCTCGCGTGGATCTTCCTGCCCGAGCTGCCGGAGTACCGGACCGGGCTCATCATCGTCGGGCTCGCACGGTGCATCGCGATGGTCGTGATCTGGAACGATCTGGCGTGCGGCGATCGGGAGGCGACCGCGGTGCTCGTCGCGATCAACTCGGTCTTCCAGGTCGTGATGTTCTCCGTGCTCGGCTGGTTCTACCTCACGGTGCTGCCCGGCTGGCTGGGCCTGGACGCGCAGGGGCTCGAGGTCTCGGTCTGGCAGATCGCGCTGAACGTGCTGGTGTTCCTCGGCGTGCCGCTGGTGGCGGGGTTCGCGTCCCGCTGGATCGGCGAGCGGCGTCGCGGCCGCGCCTGGTACGAGGAGAGGTTCCTCCCCGCGGTCGGCCCGTGGGCGCTGTACGGCCTGCTGTTCACGATCGTGCTGCTGTTCGCCCTGCAGGGCGACGCCGTGCTCGCGAAGCCGCTCGACGTCGCGCGCATCGCGGTGCCGCTGCTGATCTACTTCGGGCTGATGTGGTTCGCCGGGCTCCTGCTCGGCAGGGGCCTCGGCCTCGGCTATGCGCGGTCGGCCACGCTGGCGTTCACCGCCGCGGGCAACAACTTCGAGCTCGCCATCGCGGTCGCGATCGGCACCTTCGGCGCGGCGTCCGGCCAGGCGCTGGCGGGTGTCGTCGGTCCGCTCATCGAGGTGCCCGTGCTCGTGGGGCTCGTCTACGTCTCGCTCTGGGCCGCCCGCGCCTGGTTCCGCACCGACCCCCACGCCACCGAATCGAGGACGTCATGACCGACACTGCGCTCATCACCGACGCCGAGGCCTGTGCTCCGTCCACGAGCCGCGCCATGGGCCGCGACGCCGCGACGGCGGTCGCGGGAACCCTGAAGTCGCTTGCGGACCCCCTGCGGCTGCGCATGCTCTCGGCCATCGCCGCCGACCCGCGCGGTGAGGCGTGCGTCTGCGACCTCGCCGAGCTCGCGGACGTCTCGCAGCCGACGATCTCCCACCACCTGAAGGTGCTCAAGGAGACGGGCATGCTGCTCTCGGAGCGGCGCGGCACGTGGGTCTACTACCGGATCGCCCCGGCGCGACGGGCGGCCGTCACGGCGCTCCTGGACGCCTTCGCCCCCGCCGCCACCTTGGACGCGATCACGGATGACGCCGAACGCGCCGAGGCGCTGCAGGCGATGGACGGCCGCGTGACCCGCCTCGCCGAGGAGCTGGCGGACGAGCTGTCGGATCTGCACCGGGATCTCGTGACCGCGATCGTCCGCGAGTCCTACGCGGGGCTGGTCCGGTCGGCGAAGCTCACCCGGCACCTGATCCCGCTCACCGAGCGCTTCGCCCGCCAGCGCCTCGCCGACCTCACCCGAGACCGCGAGACCGGCGTTCCGCAGGTGCTGTTCGTCTGCGTCGCGAACGCCGGCCGTTCCCAGCTCGCCGCCGCGATCGCCAACAGGCTCGCCGACGGCCGCGTGATCGCCCGCTCCGCGGGGTCGACTCCCGCGTCGGAGGTGCATCCGCACGTCCGATCCTTGCTCGCCGAGATCGAGGGGACGCCGGGGGCCGAGACGGCGTTCCCCAAACCGCTCACCGACGACGCCGTCCGCGCGGCGGACGTGGTCGTGACGATGGGCTGCGGCGATGTCTGCCCGATCATCCCCGGTGTCAGGTACGAGGACTGGGCCGTCGGCGACCCCGCGCTGGCGTCGCCCGACGGCGTCGCCGCGATCCGCGATGACATCGAGGGCCGGGTCCGCGGGCTCCTCGCCGCGCTCGCCGACGGAAGGAACCGACCATGACCGATCAGAAGCCCTCCGTCCTCTTCGTCTGCGTCCACAACGCCGGCCGCTCCCAGATGGCCGCCGGCTGGCTGCGCGAGCTCGCCGCCGGCCGCGTCGAGGTCCGCTCCGCCGGCTCCCTGCCCGCCGAGCAGATCAACCCCGTCGCGGTCGCGGCCATGCGCGAGGTGGGGATCGACATCACCGCCGAACAACCGAAGATCCTGACGACGGAGGCCGTCCGGGCATCCGATGCGGTGATCACCATGGGCTGCGGCGACGCGTGCCCGTTCTTCCCAGGCAAGCGCTATGAGGACTGGGTGCTCGACGACCCGGCCGGGCAGGGCATCGAGGCGGTGCGCCCGATCCGCGACGAGATCAAGCACCGCGTCGCCGCCCTGCTCGCGGAGCTCCTCGCGCCCTGATCGGCCGGTCCCCGGGCGCCGCGCGCCTCGCGGTCGGGCGACGCGCCGGCGGCGGGGACCGCGCTCAGTCGCGATCCTCCTGCTGGTAGACGTCGGGGATGCCGTCCTCGTCCGCATCCATCGCATCGCGCTGCGCGATGCGACGGTACCGGCGGTTGCGTGCCCCGAGCACCACCGCGGCGCCGAGCGCCGCGATCACGGAGGCGCTGAGGATCGCGACCTTGGCCCCGTCGTGCTCGGCCGTGCCCGGGGCGAAGCTGAGCTCGGCGACGAGCAGCGACACGGTGAAGCCGATGCCGGCGAGCAGCCCCACGCCGATCATGTCGATCCAGCGCAGCGCGGGGTCGAGGCTCGTGCGGAGGGCCTTCGTGGTGAGCCAGGTCGTCGTCACGATGCCGAGCGGCTTGCCCAGGACCAGGGCGGCCACGATCGCGAGGGTCAGCGGATTCGTCATCGCGTCGCGGATCCCCTCGGCGCCGCCGACGGAGACACCCGCGGCGAAGAACGCGAAGATCGGCACCGCGAACCCCGCCGAGAGCGGACGGAAGCGGTGCTCGAACTCCTCCGACAGCCCCGGGCGCTCGGCGGCCGTCTCGCGGTCCGCCCGGCGATGCAGCACCGGGATCGTGAATCCGAGCAGCACGCCGGCGATCGTGGCGTGCACGCCCGAGGCGTGCATCAGCGCCCACGCGACGACTCCGATGGGGAGCAGGATCAGCCAGGCCGCGAACGCGTGCAGCCCGAAGAAGGCGCGGTAGCGCTGGGCGATGAAGCCGTAGATCGCGATGACGGCGCACGCGAGCAGCAGCGGCAGGATCTCGATGTGGTCGGTGTAGAACACGGCGATGATGCTGATCGCGAGCAGGTCGTCGACGACTGCGAGGGTGAGCAGGAAGATCCGCAGCGCCGGGGGCAGGTGGGAGCCGATGATCGCGAGCACGGCCACGGCGAAGGCGATGTCCGTGGCGGTCGGGATCGCCCAGCCGGAGTGGAGTTCGGGGTGCTGCGCGACGATCGCGGTGTAGATGAGCGCCGGGACGGCCACGCCGCCGACGGCGGCGGCGATGGGGACGATCGCGGTGCGGAACTTCCTGAGGTCGCCGGCGACGAACTCGCGCTTCAGCTCCAGGCCGACGAGGAAGAAGAAGACGGCGAGGAGGCCATCGGCGGCCCACGCTCCGAGGCTGAGCTTCAGATGCCAGGGTTCGTAGCCGATCGTGAAGTCCCGCAGGGCGAAGTAGCCGTCTGCGGCGGGCGTGTTCGCCCAGATGATCGCGATGAGCGCTGCGGCGACGAGCAGCATGCCGCCGACGGCCTCCTTGCGCAGCAGTGCGCCGATGCGTGTCGCCTCGGCGAACGACCCGTACCGGGGGAAGGTGCGGCGGGCGGGTGCGGATGCGGGATCCAAGAATTCTCCTCTGAGTGGTCGACCGGACGGGAAGCGACCGGCTCGAGTCGGAGCGTCCGCACCGCTCGGGGTGCGGGGGACCGAGCCGGGATCAGGCAGCAGGATCGACGGTCGGGACGGTGCCGGAGAGCATCGCCCCCACGAGGAGATGTATCCGTTCGTGCCCGGGTGCGGCAGCACCCATGCGGTCGGCGTGAATGCCGAACGGGGCGGGCAGGGAAGCATCATCGCAGTCCAGAATACCAGCGGCGCGGCCGCGATCAGAGCGCATCCCCGGCCCACGCCTCGGTGAATCCGCACCCCTCGATATCGCGCCAGGCGAGCGTGACGTCGGTCCACGCCCCGGATCGGGAGCCGAGCGCCTCTTCGAGGCGACGCTGCAGTGTCACCGGAGCTGCGCAGTCCGTGATGTCGAGGACGAGCACCTGCAGATATCGCGCGCGGTCGCGCTCGAGATCCGTGTGGATCCGTGAGGCCGCATCCGACGGGACCTGCACGAGCATCGATTGCGGGAAGCGGGTCGGCCTGCGGCAGGCGACGCAGAGCCGCCGGATGCCGGGGAGCCGATCGAGCTCGCGCTTCAGGCCGTGCACGGATCGATGCCATCGGTCGCGAGCCGCCCTCCGGGTCGCGCAGTCCGCGAGGTCCACGCCCCAGAGCAGTCCGCGCGAGGGCGCGCCCTCCGGCGCATCGGTATCGGGCGGCACCGCGGTGACCGGATCGCCGCGTACCAGGAACGGGGTGGGCACGAAAGACTCCTCGGGGCTCGGGTCGGTCATTCGCCGACCAGACTTCCCGGCACACCAGCCGCTGCGTCGGGCGAACCCGAGCAGCGGCATCCCACTCTACGCCCTCAGGCGCGGAGGGCGTCACCCCTCGCCGGAGGCGCTCGATCTTCGGGCCGCCCTCGGGGTAGAGTCGGGTGCGGTGCGCCGGGAAGTCTGGTCGGCACGCCGCCGACCCCGGCGGCGTTCACGGACGAGGGGCGCCTGGAATGGAATCGCGCAGGGTGAAGAGCCTCAGCGAGCGCGTGCGCGGCCTCGCGCATCGTGCCGTCACACGCACCCGCTATCTCGCCGGGCACTCGCCGGCCAGAATCGCCATTCTGGTGTTCGCGGCCGCGGTGCTGCTCTTCACCGCGCTCCTCATGCTGCCGTTCTCCTCCCGGACCGGCGCGGTCACCCCGCTCGACGACGCGCTCTTCACCGCGGTCTCCGCGGTCACGGTCACCGGGCTCACGACCGTGGATACGGGCGAGCACTGGTCGATGATCGGGCAGCTCGTGATCCTGGCCGCCATTCAGACCGGCGCGCTCGGAGTCGTCACGATCGCGCTGCTCCTCGCGCGGATGGTGACGCGCCGGCTCGGTGTCAGCGGCCGCGTCTTCGCTCGGTCGAGCATCGGCACCACGGGTCTCGGCGATGTGAAGCACCTGCTCCGTGTGGTCGTGGTCACGACGCTCTCGATCGAGCTCGCGCTCATGCTGGCCCTCGTCCCCGCCTTCATCGTCGTCGAGCAGTCCTTCGGGCGCGGAGTCTGGTACGGGGTGTTCTACGCGATCTCGGCGTTCGCGAACGCCGGCTTCACGCCGCATGCCGGGGGCATCGGCCAGTTCGCCGGCAACCCGTGGATCCTGACCCCGCTCGCGCTCGGCGTGTTCGTGGGGAGCTTCGGATTCCCCGTGTTCCTCAATCTCATCCGCGCGAAGTGGACGCGGAAGCGCTGGACGCTCCATACGAAGCTCACGATCGTCACGACCGTGGTCCTCTTCGCGCTGGGCGCGGTCGCCTGGGCCGGATTCGAGTGGACGAACCCGGGGACGATCGGCGGCGAGACCTGGTCTGCGAAGATCGGGAACGCGCTCTTCGCCTCGGCGATGCTGCGGTCCGGCGGCTTCGCCGTCGTGGATACGGAGTCGATGACGGCGACGACGATGCTCCTCAGCGACGCGCTCATGTTCGTCGGCGGCGGATCCGGATCGACCGCTGGCGGCATCAAGGTGACCACGCTCGCCGTGCTCTTCCTGGCGATCTGGGCCGAGGCGAAGGGCACCGAGCATACGAACGCGGCGGGGCGCAGGATCCCCAACAGCACGCTGCGCCTGGCGATCAGCGTGGTGTTCCTCGGTGCCACGCTGGTGCTCACGGCGACGGCACTCCTCACGATCGTGAGCGACGCGTCATTGGACCGGCTGCTGTTCGAGACGATCTCGGCGTTCGCGACCTGCGGTCTCTCCGTCGGCATCAGCGGGGAGGTCGGTCCGTTCGGGAAGTACGTCCTCTCCGTGCTCATGCTCGTGGGACGCGTCGGACCGATCGTGCTCGCCTCCGCACTGGCGGTGCGCCAGCGCAGAGAGCTCTACCGGCTCCCCGACGAGCGTCCCATCATCGGCTAGCCGGCCGGGCTCAGTGCCCGGCGCCGAGGCCGCCGGAGAGCCTCGTATGGAACGCGGTCGTGGACGCGTTCATCCCGATGAGCTCGACCGTCTTGCCGCGCTGCTCGTACTTCGTCACGATCGCGTCGAGCGCGGCGACGGTGGAGGCGTCCCAGATGTGCGATTGCGTCATGTCGATGACGATCCGTCGAGGGTCGTTCGCGTACTCGAACTGCGTGGTGAGGTCGTTGCTGGAGGCGAAGAACAGTTCGCCGATGACGGTGTAGTGGGCGCGCGCCTCGCCGCGATGCTCCGTCACCTCGCGCGCGACGGTCGCGAAGTGGGCGACGCGGCGGACGAACATCACGGACGCGACGAACACCCCAACCACGACGCCGATCGCGAGGTTATGGGTGGCGACGACGACCGCCACGGTGACGACCATCACCGTGGTCTCGCTCTTCGGCATCCGGCGCAGGGTCGCGGGTCGGATGGAGTGCCAGTCGAAGGTGCCGACGGAGACCATGATCATCACCGCGACCAGCGCCGCCATCGGGATGATCGCCACGACATCCCCGAGCAGCACGATCAGGATGAGGAGGAACACGCCCGCGAGGAACGTCGAGATGCGGGTCCGCGCCCCGGAGACCTTCACATTGATCATGGTCTGCCCGATCATCGCGCACCCGCCCATGCCGCCGAACAGTCCGGAGACGAGGTTGGCGACGCCCTGGCCCCAGCTCTCGCGCGTCTTGTTCGAATGCGTGTCGGTGACATCGTCGACGAGCTTGGCCGTCATGAGCGATTCCATCAGGCCGACCAGTGCCATCGCGAGAGCATAGGGGGCGATGATCGCGAGCGTCTCGACGGTGAGCGGCACGTTCGGGATGACCAGCTCGGGCAGGCTCCGGGGCAGCTCGCCCGTGTCGCCGACGGTCGGCACGGTGATCGCGAAGACCACCGCCGCGGCGGTGACGACGACGATCGAGACGAGCGGGGCGGGGACCGCCTTCGTGATCCGCGGCATGACGATCATGATCAGGAGGCCGACCGCGACCAGGGGGTAGACCATCCACGGCACGCCGATGAGCTCGGGCAACTGCGCCATGAAGATGAGGATCGCGAGGGCGTTGACGAAGCCGACCATGACGCTGCGCGGGATGAAGCGCATCAGCTTCGCGACGCCGCACGCCGCCAGCACGATCTGCAGCACGCCGGCGAGGAGCACGGTCGCGATGAAGTAGTCCATCCCGTGCTCGCGGGCGACCGGTGCGATCACGAGGGCGACGGCGCCGGTCGCGGCGGTGATCATCGCGGGACGGCCTCCGACGAACGCGATGGTGATCGCCATGATGAACGACGAGAACAACCCCACTTTCGGGTCCACACCCGCGATGATCGAGAACGAGATCGCCTCCGGGATCAGCGCGAGCGCGACGACCAGGCCCGCGAGCGCTTCGCGAGTGAGCAGCCGGGGGCTCCTCAGCGCAGCGAGCACGGACGGGTCGGCGCGGTAGCGGTCGGGGTCTTCTACAGTGGGAGTGCTGGTCACGGCACTAACCCTAACGTAACGTGAGGTTTGGTGCGAGCGGGAGTGAGGAATCGGGATGGGCGACGGGACGATGATGCATATCGGCGAGCTTGCGGAGCGCACGGAGCTCTCCCTGCGCACGATCCGGCACTACGACGAGATCGGCCTTCTCGAGCCCTCCGGGCGCTCCGAGGGCGGTTTCCGGCTCTACACCGAGGAGGATCACGATCGGCTCATGCTCATCCGCCGGATGAAGCCGCTGGGCTACTCCCTCGAGCAGATGGGCGACCTGCTGCGGGCGATCGACCAGGCGAACACGTCCGGGGCGGCCGGGGACGACGCGCGACGCGCGCTCGGCGACTTCCGGGCTGACGCCGAGGCGCGCCGGGCGAAGCTCGCCAAGCAGCTCGAGGCGGCGGACGAGTTCATCCGGCAGTTGGACCCGCACGCCCCCTAGCCGCGGTCGGGGCGCCGGATGCGACGGTTCGGTACCATGGGAACCGAGCGGAGGTGCCGAGCATGCTGATGTCGATGTGGATGATCGCGCAGCTCGTGATGCTCGCCCTCTCGGTCGGATTCGCGGCGAACGCGCCGGGATCGCCGGTGCCGGCGATCCTGCTGCTCGTCGCCGGGGCGCTTGCCCTGCTCCCGCTCGTGCTCGCCGTCGTCTGCATCCTGGCGCACGTCCTCGTCGGCCCCGTTCCCGGGTATGGCCGCGGCCGCCCGGAGCGGAGGGTCCGCGAGTACCGCCTCCCGGGCGACCCCGGCACGCCGGGATCGCGGCTCGCACGGGCGCCCGCGCGGTTCGTTCACGCCCCCGCCTGAACGACCCGTCCACTCGCCCGCCGATCTTCCGTGATCGGCATCACTTCGGCGCACCCTCGCGGCTCTCGTTCACGCGCGGCGATCACCCGATCCCGACCCGCGACAGAAACGAGCTCGTCATGCATTCCCACGTCCCCGGCGCCCGGAGCGCCGCCATCCGCCTCCTCCCCGCACCCCGCACCGCATCCGCCCCCGAGCGCGGGAGGGGACGATGAACCTCTACGAGTTCTTCCCGATCAGGGTGCTCGTGGAGGCGGCCTCCGCGGTCGTCACCCGGCTCAGCGAACTGCTCGCGCCGCTGCTCGGCGCGCAGAGCGCCGCGATCGCGATCATCCTGCTCACGGTCGCGGTGCGGGTGCTGCTGATCCCCGTGGGGCGCTCGCAGATCAAGGCCGGCCTGGTGCGCCAGCGCCTCGCGCCGGAGCTGGCGCGGCTGCGCCAGCGGTACCGGAACGACCCGGAGCAGCTCCGCCGCAGGACGATGGAACTCTACGCGGCGGAGCGGGCGTCGCCGATGGCGGGCTGCCTGCCGGTGCTGGCGCAGGCCCCCGTGCTCATGGCCGTCTACGGGCTGTTCGTGCTCCCTGAGATCGGCGGCGCCGCGAACGGCCTGCTGGCGCACACCTTCCTCGGCGTCCCGCTCGATGCGGGCCTGCTCGGGATGGTCGGCGCCGGGACGATCTCGGGGGGCGCGGCGCTCGTCTTCGCGGCCGTCATGCTCGTGATCGCGGTGGTCGCGCAGGCCTCGCGGAGGCTGCTCCCGATGCCGCAGCCGGAGCCGCCGCAGCCCGGCATGCCCGACATGTCCGGGATGCTCCGCGCGATGAGCTTCATGCCGTTCCTCACCGCCGTCTTCGCGGCGTTCGTGCCGCTCGCCGCCGGGCTGTATCTGGCCACGACGACGGCGTGGACGCTGGGGGAGCGGCTCGTGCTGACGCGGATCTTCCGGAGCCGATGAGCGGACCGGGCTCGGCGGCCGATGCGCGCGGCCCGCGCTCGAGCCCCGATCCGCTCAGCCGGGGTGCGCGTCCGGCTCCCGGACGATCCCGCGCCAGACGATCCTGAGCGCCTCGCGGCAGCGGGGCAGCATCGACGGGTCGTCGAAGGAGACGCCGCGCACGACGTACTGGTAGTAGAACACCCCGTTCATCAAGTCGATCGTCGCCTCCAGGTCGAGGTCCTCGCGGAGCTCGCCCCGCGCGACCCCGGCCTGCAGCAGCGCGGTGATCCCGCTGCGCCGCCGGGAGACGTGCGAGCGCCAGTACGCCTGCGCGAGCCGCCGGTCCGAGAGCGCGAGCCGCAGCCGCAGCCGCAGCCGCTCCTCGCTGTACCCGGCGCCCATCGCCGGCAGCGGGGAGGTGTAGCCCTCCAGCAGGGCGCCGAGCAGATCATCGCCGTAGGGCAGCGGCGGCGCCTCCCGCCCCTGGTCGAGGGCGGCGGCGAGGAGATCGGTCATGCTCGGCCAGCGACGGTAGATCGCCGCCCGGCTCACGCCGCTGAGCTCGACCACGCGGCCGACGGTGACCTCCTCGCCGCGTTCCATGAGCGCGATGGCGGCGCTGAGGATGCGCGCATCGTGCCCCGCGTCCCGGGGACGGCCGGGGCCGCGCCGCACCGGGGATCCCGGTGCGGGCGCGGCCCCGGCGGCGTCGACGAGGGTCACGCGGTGCCCGCGCGCTCGCGCAGCCGGGCGATCAGCGCGTCGCTCAGACCGGCGGCGCGCAGCAGCGCGAGGCGATCCTCGGCCTGCTCGCCGAGCCACGCGAGCAGCCCCTGCATCGGCGCCGGCGAGAAGCCGGTCGCCATCGCCGCCCGGGCCGCGGCGTCGAGGTCGAACCCGAACTTCGCCATCAGCGGCTGCATCGTGGGCGCGAGGCGTTCGTGGATCGCCGCGGAGTTGTCGCCGGTGCGCGCGTAGTCGGCGACGATCTCCGCGTCGTCGGCGCCGAGCGCGAGGAGGAGCGAGGCGGCGAGCACGCCCGTGCGATCCTGCCCGGCGGCGCAGTGGAAGGCGATCGCTCCCGGCGCGTGCGCGATGATCGCGAGCGCCGTGACGATCTGCGGGGCGGCTCCGGCGAACATCCGCCGGTACATCCCGGCGAAGTTCGGCTGGGCGAGGTCGATCTCCTCCGCACCGTCGGCGACGGTGGTCAGGAACGGCACGTGGTGGTAGTTCACCGTCGTCCGTGCGCCGAGGGGGCCGCGGCCGGTGAGGGCGACCTCGTCGGCGGAGCGCAGGTCGATCACCGTGCGCAGCCCGTCGCCGACGAGCGCGTCGGCGACCTCCTCGGTGACGGTGGAGAGGTCGTCGGCGCGGATCGCGAAGCCGGGGCGGATCACGCCCTGCGCGACGGGGATGCCGCCGAGGTCGCGGAGGTTGACCGGCGCCGAGAGCGTGAGCGCGGGGGCCGGGATGGTCGTGGCGGGGGCGTCGAATGCGGTGGTGGTCATGTGATCTTCCTTCGGATGACGGCGCTCGCCTGGTCGATGACCGTGACGAGCACGATGATGCAGATGACGATCGCGGACAGGTGCCCGTAGTCGTACATCTTCATGGCGGTGGTGAGTTCGAGGCCGATGCCGCCTGCGCCGACCATGCCGAGGATCGTCGCGCCGCGCACGTTCCCCTCGAACAGGAGCAGGGTGTAGGAGACGAGGAGGGGGGCGGCCTGGGGCAGGATGCCGTACTGCACGACCTGGCGCCGGGAGGCGCCGACGGCCTGCATGGCCGTGACCGGTCCGCGGTCCACCGACTCCATCGCCTCGGCGAAGATCTTGCCGATCGAGCCGATCGAGCCGATGGTCATGGCGAGGATGCCGGCGAAGGGCCCGAGTCCGACGGCCGAGACGAACATCAGCGCGAAGACGAGGTCGGGGAGCGAGCGGATCACGTTCATGATCCAGCGCGTGGGGTAGTAGAGCCATTTCGGGGCGATGTTCGAGGAGGCGCCGAAGGCCACGATGAGCGAGAGCACCGCGCCGAGCACGGAGCCGACGATCGCCATCTGCAGCGTCTCGATGAGCAGGGCGACGATCGTGCCGAACTTGTCCCAGGTGGGCGGGAAGAGCCGGGAGAGGAAGTCGCCCATGTTCACGGCGCCCTCGCCGAGCTTCGCGAAGTCGAAGCCGGCGCCGACGAACGACCAGATCAGCAGCACCGCGGCGACCGGGAGGCCGAGGAGGAAGCGGGCGCGGGGCACGCGGAACGCGCGCTCCAGGCGCTCGCGCTCGCGCGGCTCGAGGCGAGGCGCGGCCGTGGCCCGCGCGCGCTCAGGCGTCGTCGTCGGCATCGCCGTCCTCCTGATCGTGGGCGTAGATGGGCTCGAGCGCCGCGGCGTCGAGCTCGGACGTGGGCGCCGACACGAGGATCTCCCCGTTCCGGAGGCCGATGATGCGGTCGGAGTGCGCGAGGGCCAGCGGCATGACGTGCAGGCTCACGAGCACGGGGATGCCGTCCTCCCTGGCGATCTCCTGCAGCAGCGAGAGCACCTGGTGCGACATCTTCGGGTCGAGCGAGGCGACCGGCTCGTCGGCGAAGATGAGCTGCGGGCGCTGCATCAGGGCGCGCGCGATGGCGACGCGCTGCTGCTGGCCGCCGGAGAGCGCCCGCGCCGGCTCGTTCGCCTTGTGCGCGATCCCGACCCGCTCGAGCAGCTCGAGCGCGCGGCTCCGGTGCGCGCGGCCGAACCCGCCGACGAGGTTCAGCGGACCGGCGTCGTGCAGGCCGCCGGTGAGCACGTTGGTGAGCACGCTCAGCCGGCCGACGAGGTTGAACTGCTGGAACACCTGCCCGACGCCGGCGCGCAGCTGCCGGAGCTGGCCGCGGCGCAGGTTCGCCAGGTCGTAGCCGGCGAGGCGGGCGGTGCCGCCGGAGATCGGGGCGAAGCCGGTGAGGCTCTTCATGAGGGTCGACTTGCCGGATCCGGAGGAGCCGAGCAGGGCGACGGTCTCGCCGGGGAAGAGATCGAGGTCGATGCCGTCGAGGACGAGCGGGCCGTCGCCGTAGGCGACGCGGAGCCCGCGGACCGAGGCGAGCGGGAGCCGCGGGCGCAGCCCGGCGGCCGCCGGCGCGGCCGCCGGGCTCGTGCCCGGGACGCCCGACTGCGGGGGCGCGGGGGCCGAGGGCCTGGCGGCCGGTGCGAGGGGCGAGACGGACATGCTCAGCCCAGGTCCGAGATGTCGACGTCGGCGATCGCGGCGATCTCGACGAACGGCTCGAAGATCGCGGCATCGGGCTCGAGGATGGGATCGCTGCCCTGCATTGCGGAGAACATCGCGCCGAGGGCCTCGGCGTTCTCCTCGGTGAAGACCTGCGGCAGCGCGTCGAGCAGCAGCTCGCGCTTGTCGGCGGCGATGCCCTGGTCGGCGAGCACGGTGACGGCGACGGGCATGGAGGCGCTCTCGCCGAGCGAGCGGGTCTCGCCCTCGGCGAAGGGGAACATGTCGGTGCCGGTCATCGTCGGCATGATGGTCGAGGTGCACGCCACGTCGACCTGGCCCTCCTTGAGCGCGATGAAGCTCATGTCGTGCCCGCCGGAGAACATCGACGTGTAGTCGACGTCCCGCTCGAGGCCGGCCTCGTGGAGCATGGCGACGGGCATGAAGTAACCCGAGCTCGACGCCGGATCGGCGAAGGCGACGACCGTCTCGGGGGTGATGTCCTCGAGGGTCTCGAGCTCGGAGCCGTCGAGCACGAGGCAGGTGGAGACCGGCGTCTCGTCGTCGCCTGGCCAGGCCACGAGCGCGTCGACCTCGCCGGTGTTCACCGCGAGCGCGGAGGGGAAGCCGCTCATGAAGCCGATGTCGACGTGGTGGTTGCGCAGCGCCTCGACGACGGCCGTGTAGTCCGGCACGTCGACGATCTCGACCTCGCGCCCGGTCTCCTCCGCGACGAGCTCGGCGAAGGCCTCGATCGGGTTCACCGCGGTCGGGTCGTCGCCGAGCGGTGTGGCGGCGAAGGTGAGCGGGGCGTTCGGATCGTCCGCCGTGACGGCGTCGGAAGCCGGAGTGGCGCAGCCGGTGAGGGCGCCCAGCGCGAGCGCGCCGAGGGCGAGGGCTCCGGTGATGCGGGGCGTGAGAGCGGCGGAGGCGCGCTGGCGCATGGTCGATTCCTTCCGGGAGATGCGATATCGCGATCGGCGATATCGAAATCCAAACAGCCGAAGATGGCCGGGAATTACGAGACTGGGGGACTCGGAACGGAACGGTCCATGAACGGCGGATGAACCCGCCCGGGGCGAGGAGCCGGGGCGGCCGGGTGCGACCGTGGCCATCGGGCCGGGTTCGGGCCGGGCCGGGCTCGGGTCGTGAGGATCTATCGTGCCCGAATCGTGCAGTATGATGCACGGTATGGACGAGGGTGCGGAGGAGCTCGCACGCGCGATCGGTGCGCGGGTGCGGCAGGAGCGGGTGTCGCGCGCATGGACGCTCGATCGGCTCGCGGAGCTGGCCGGCGTGAGCCGGAGGATGGTGGTGAGCGTCGAGCAGGGGGCCGTGAATCCCAGCGTCGGCACGCTCCTGCGTCTGTCCGATGCGCTCGGCGTCGGGCTGCCGGCCCTCGTCGAGCCCCCGGCCTCGCGCGCGGCGAGGCTCACGCGCGCCGGCGAGGGCGCGGTGCTCTGGACCGGGGCGGCCGGGGCCGGGGCGTGCTCGTGGCGGGCACGGAGCCGCCCGACGTGGTCGAGCTGTGGGAGTGGACGCTCGCGCCCGGAGAGCGCCACGACACGGAGGCGCACCGCGACGGGACGCGCGAGCTGCTGCAGCTGCAGGCGGGGGCGCTCGTCGTCGTCGTGGAGACCGAGCGCTACGAGCTCGCGGCCGGCGACGCCCTCTCCTTCGGAGGGGACGCGGATCACGCCTACATCAACCCGGGTCCGACGCCCGCCCGATTCTCGCTCGCGGTGTTCGAGCCGGGCGTCGGCGCCGCGCATCGGGCGGAGGCCCCGGATGCCTGAGGCGAAGCGGCCGGTGGCCCCGTGAACCGCCGACGATCGACGGGCGTTCCCCCGTGGTCGATGGCCGTCGCGGCGATGCTCGCCGTGCAGCTGTCGAACGCGCTGTCGGTGCCGGTGATCGAGCGCATCGGTCCGGCCGGCACGGCCTGGCTGCGCATGTGCTTCGGCGTCGTGTTCCTCTGGATCATCGCGCGCCCGGCGATCCGCTCCCTGCGGCGCGCGGACCTTCCGGCGCTGCTCGCGCTCGGCGTGGTCACGGGGTTCATGACGACCTTTTTCCTCGCCGCGGTCGATCGGATCCCGCTGGGCACCGCCGTCGCGATCGAGTTCCTCGGGCCGCTCACCGTGGCGGGGCTGATGAGCCGGCAGCGCAGAGCTCTCGTCTGGCCGTTCCTGGCGCTCATCGGCGTGGTGCTCTTGACGGAGCCGTGGCACGGGGGCATCGACCTCGCCGGCGTCGGGTTCGCCCTGGCCGCCGGCGTCTGCTGGGGGCTGTACAACCTGTTCACGCAGCACGTGGGGGATCGGTTCTCGGGCATCTCCGGGCTCTCGCTGACGATCCCGGTCGCGGCGCTCGCCACCCTGCCGCTCGGGCTGCCGCAGCTCGTCGGCGGCGAGTTCGCATGGTGGGTGCTGCCGGCCGCGGCGGGGATCGCGCTGATCACGCCCGTGATCGCGTTCGGGCTCGAGATGCTCGCCCTGCGACGCATGACCCACACCGCCTTCGGCACGCTGCTCTCGGTCGAGCCCGCGTTCGGCATCCTCATCGGACTGCTCGTGCTCGCCCAGACGCCGTCGCCCATGCAACTGCTCGGGATCGCCATCGTGATCGTCGCGGGGGCGGCCGCGCAGCGCGGCGGCCGACGGGATGCCGCGAGTCCCTGACGCGTCGGGCGCGGCCCTGCCGCTCCGCCGCTACGCCGGCGCGGCGAGGTGCAGCATCGCGAGCGCTCGATCGTCGGCGCGCGCGAGGCGGAGCCGGTCGCGGATCGCCTCGGCGGCGATATCGTACGGCTCGGGAGTGCGGAGGAGCAGGGAGCGGGAGTTCGCCTGCTCGGTGAGGGCGATCAGCTCGAACGCGAGCGTGCGAGGGCGCTCGGAGCCGAGCTCGCCGGCGGCGACGGCCTGCTCGGCCTGCGCTTCGACGTATCGATACCAGTCGGTGATGGCGGCGCGGACCGCCTCATTGACCGGCCCCGACTTGGAATCGACATCGGCACTCACCGCGGCGAAGAAGCAGCCGCCGGTGAATACGCGGTTCCTCGAGTAGAGCAGCGCGTTGCGCAGGAGGGCCGCGAGCCGACGGGCCCGGTGCGACTCGGACCTCGCGGGTGCCACGATGCGTGCGAAGAAGATGTCGCGGGCTGCGGCGACCGTGGCGAGCTGCAGGCCTTCCTTCCCGTTGAACAGCGTCGCGACGCTGCTCTTGCTGAACCCGGAGGCCGAGGCGAGACGACCGATCGTGAGGCCGTCCAGGCCGTGCACGGAGGCGAGGTCCGTCGCCGCCTGCAGCACGGCGCGGCGCGAGGCGTCCCCTCGCGCCCGTCGTCCGTCCCCGGGATGATCCTGCACGCCAGAAGTATACGATCGATCGTGCGTAAACTATCGGTACGATCGTTCGTATTGTTGCTCGAAGGGGGACCTCATGCCGCGTCGTCGCCGACTTCAGGAGTTCGTGGGCGGAGGCATCCGAGCCGCCGCACGCGTCTCGCCCGCCCTCGGGGGTGCGCTGGCGTATCGCGCGTTCTTCGCGACCTCCCCGCGGATGCCGGTGCGCGAGGCGGAGGCGGCGCTCTTCCACGAGGCGCGTCGTGCATCGCTTCGCGTGCGGGGCAGAGCGATCGCCGTCTTCGAGTGGGGCGAGGGTGCGCCCGCGGTGCTGCTCATGCACGGCTGGAGGGGGCGTGCGACCCAGTTCGCCCCGCTCGTGCGGGAGCTCCTGGCGCAGGGATGCCGCGTCGTCGCGTTCGACGCCCCCGGGCACGGGGCCTCGCCGGGGCGGCGTGCCGACATCCGCGACTGGGTCGATGCGGCCGAGCGGTTGCAGGCATCGCACGGCCCGTTCGGCGTCGTGGTGGGGCATTCCTTCGGGGCCTTGGCCGCGCTCGCCTGCGCCCGTTCCGCGGTCCCCGTGCCGGCCGTCGTCTCGATCGCCGGCGCGACGAGCCCGGTCGCATTCGTCGAGCGGTTCGCGCACGGGCTCGGGCTGGCTGGGGGCGTGGCCGAGGAGATGCTCGTACGTCTGCGCCGCCGGCTCGCCGTCGACGAGGACGAGTTCGCGCGGCGCTACGACGCGGTCCGGCACCCGCTGCCGGCGTCCACCGAGCTCCTCGTGGCCCACGACCGCGGGGACCGGACGATGCCCTGTGGCGAGGCGGTGCGTCTGCGGGGCGCTCACGCCGGTCGGTCGCGACTGCTGCTCACCGAGGGGTGCGGGCACAATCGGATACTCGCATCCGATCGGGTGCTGGCCGCGGTGGGCGCGCTGGCGCGCGGCGATCTGCGCTCGGTGGACGCGCTCGCCGCAGAGGACGAGGGCGCCACGGCGGCCACGACGAACCAGGCGTCCGCCTCGCAGCCCGAGTTCCCGAGGGCGCCCTCGGCGCCGCTCATGCCGCCGCCGAACGCGGCGGGTTCGCCCGCGTCGTAGCGCTGCCCGCCCATCCGCAGCGCGTCCGCCGAGACGGTCGGGTCGAGTCCGCGCGGGAGGGAGAGCCCGATCTGTTCCCCGGTCGCGAGTCGGAGGGAGACGCAGGCCCGTTCGAGTCGCAGGACGCCCCGGATCATCGCCGAGTCGCCCGTCGCACCGTCCCCCTCGTGCGTCACCGCGGCCGCGACGTCGCCCGTCGCACCGTCGAAGGGGGCCGGTGAAGAGGCGGTGCCGGGCGCCGGCGCGGATCCCGCGCAGGCGCTCACGGTGAGCAGGGCGACGACGGGGAGGACCGCGGCGACGCGCAGGGGGCGGTCGAACCGCGATCGGCTCGGCAGTGAGCGGTCCATGGCGGTGCCCCCGATCCGAACGATGACCGATGCGTCCATTGTGCGCAGCATCACTCTCCGGAGTACAGCTCGGTCCGGCGACGCCGGGTCGCCTCCGAGCCGGCCTGACCGGTATTCGGGGGTCACGTTCCGGGTTCGCGTGCCGGCCCGCCCGGACCGCGCCGCCCATTGATTTGCGCGTCGCGGAAATCGTGGCAGGATCTGACCATGAGCCAGCTCCCCCCGCCAGCCGGTTGGTATCCGGATCCCGAAGCCCCGCACCGGCAGCGCTACTGGGATGGCGCGTCCTGGACCGCTCACCTCCACGAGGACGCGGCGCAGCCGGTTCCCGCACCGGGCCCGATCGAGCCGATGCCGGCGACGGCTGCCGCGGGAGCGCCGCGGAAGCGCCGCGGCTGGATCGTCTGGGCCGCGGCCGGCGCCGTGGTGCTCCTGGGCATCGCCGCAGCGGGGGTCTGGGGTGTCACCCGGCTCACCTCGGGCCTCACCGCGGGGGCGGCCGCGGCTGCGGGAGATGGCGGCGAGGTGCGGCTCGCCGATGCGGACTTCTACCAGCGGGAGCTCCGGAATCTCCGGGAGATGTTCCCCCCGGAGCCGACCGTCGCCCTCGAACAGACGACCGGGGCCTGGGGGCTTCGCGAATCCCCCGGGTACACGGCCGCCGCCCGCGCCGCCGTCGAACAGGTGATCGCCGACGTGGAGGCGGAGGGCGAGACGACGTTCGCCACGCTCGACGACGCCGAGAGCTACGCCTATTCGACGCTCGCCGCCGAGATCGCCGAGCAGACCGACGGACTCCTTTTCGGAGGCACGGGCACCGAGCTCGCGACCACGGGTTTCCCGCAGGATCCGGCGGTCGTCGCCATCGAGCAGCAGATCGCGGCCGCCACCGTCGCCCCCGGCGCAGACGGCAGCTATCTGGAAGCGGCGGATGCCCTCGCCGGACTCGTCGGGTCGACCATCACGACCGACCAGGCGGCCGCGGGATGCCCGGAGGACATGCCCGATCCCGCCGGGGTCGAGACCCTGGCCTTCGTCTGCCTCGGCACGGAGGCGGGGTGGGGTCTCATCACCTACACCCCGGCGGGCATGGCGCACGTCACCGAACCGAGCTTCGTGAACACCATGCGGCACGAGATCGCCCACAAGCTCATCCACGTCCAGTGCGGCGATCTCTCGGCCACCGCGTGGAACGCGGCGTACGGCGAGGGCGTGACGAACTCGTACGCGGCCCTCTACCTCGGCGCCGACCGTACGGAGCTCGAGAGCTCGGGGCGCGCCGTCCCGGAGTACATCATGAACGAGACCACCGACGCCAAGGCGCGCGCGATCCACGAGAGCGACCTCGCCTGCTACGACGACGAGCAGCTCCCCGAGAACTGAACCGGGACGCGGCCGCCGCTCGGCGGCCGGCGGTCCGCACACGAGCGCGAGCCCGGGCGAATGCCCGGGCCCGCGCTGCGCCGTTCGCCTCGTCGGGGCCGTGTCAGGGGGCCTCGATGCGGAACAGGAACGCGGCCATCGCCTGGCGCGACACGTCCGAGCTCGCCAGGTACTTCGGCAGGCCGGTCGGCTGCTGGGTGCCCGTCGAGAGCCCCGTCTCGTACATCCAGGAGATCTCGTCGTAGAACTTGTGGCCCGGCTGCACGTCCGCGAAGTAGGAGGTGGCCGGACCCGTGGTGTCCGCCTGCTTGAGGCGGTAGAGGAAGGCCGCCATGGCCGCGCGCGAGACGGTGTCCGTCGGCTCGTACACGCGACCGGCGGAGGTGTTCGTCCCCGTGGACAGGCCCTGCTCGTACATCCAGGCGATCTCGTCGTAGAACCGGTCGTCCGGCTGGACGTCGACGAACGGCGATGTCGCCGGGCCCTGGAAGTCGGCCCCTTCGAGACGGTAGAGGAAGGCCGCCATCGCCTCGCGCGTGACCCCGGCCTTCGGCCGGTAGATGCGACCGTCGGCGCTCGCCGATCCCGTCGACAGGCCGGAGCCGTACATCCACGAGATCTCCGTGTAGAACTGGTGCCCCTCGGGGACGTCGATGAACGGCGCCGACGCGAGCGCGACGCTCGCGGTCTCGGTCGAGGTACGGGTGGCGGAAGCGTAGCCGGTCTTGGTGCCGGTCACCGCGACCGAGAGGGTGCGGCCGATGTCCGCGCCCTCCGGCGTGTAGCTCGCCGCGGTCGCCCCGTCGATCGCGACGCCGTTCCGCAGCCATTGGTAGGAGAGCGATACGGGTGCCGGGCCCCAGGTGCCCGGAGAGGCCGTGAGCGTCTCGCCGGGCCGCGCCGTGCCGGAGATCGTGGGTGTGGCGGCCGTGAGGGTGCCGGCGGCGACTGCGGCGGTCGCGGCGGAGGTCTTCGTGACCGTTGCGTAGCCGGTCTTCGTCCCCGTGACCCGCACGGAGAGCGTCTTGCCGGCGTCCGCGGGGACCGCGGTATAGCCGACGGAGGTCGCGCCGCTGATCGCACTGCCGTTCCGCAGCCACTGGTACGAGAGGGCGACGGGTGCGGGGCCCCAGCTGCCGGGCGACGCGGTCAGCGTCGCGCCGACTTTCGCGGTGCCCGAGATCGTGGGCGTCGCCGAGGCGACCGGGGCGAAGACGAGCGTCTGGATGCCCGTTCCTGCCCAGTTCTCGACTGCGAACTGGAGGGCGCCGGACTCCGCGGCCGCGGTCGGGGCGTCCAGGCCCGTGTAGTACTGAGTATTGCCGTTCCACACGGAGTAGGCGATGTAGTCGCCGGCGGGCAGGCCGGAGAAGCCGTAGTTGCCGTAGGAGACCTCGGGCGGGCAGGCGGTGCTCGGCTCGGTCCAGCCGCTCTGCGCCGACTCCGCCTCGTAGACGGTGCCGGTGGCGACGTTCTTCGCGTAGAAGGCCGTCTCGTCGCCGTTCACCCAGCCGCATCGAGCGATCGATGCCCGAAGGCGACCCTCCTCGGTGATGACCGTGGTCCCGACGGCCTCGTCGTCGTCCACGGTCAGCTCCTGGTGGGTGCCCGGTGCGGAGCCGTTGCCCGGCAGG